>JBBQPD010000124.1:0-10618 GCA_038331535.1 Gemmatales bacterium
GGCGGACGGCGCCAGCAGACACCGTATGGTCTGCTGGGTGTGACCTTGCCTACGAGCGATTGGTGGGAGTTGCTCCGGCTCACGCCAGAGCAACTCCGTCAACAACTGTCCGCGCCGGGGGTTGCGGCGTGAGAAAGTCCCGCCACTTTCTAGGAATGCACCCTCCTCCTTTGTGAGCGCCGCGACTCCGGCGCAGTTACCGCTTCTTGTTCGTCGGGCGGATGTAGATCAGACCGCCGTTGGGGCCGGGGACGGCTCCCTTGACGAGAATGAGGTGGTTGTCGGCGTCGATCTTGACTACCGTGAGGTTGCGGATCGTGACCTGCGCATTGCCGTACTGACCGGCCATGCGGATGCCCTTCTTCGGACGGCCGCTACCGCGGTTGCTGGCGTTCGAGCTGATCGAACCACGCTGCCGATTACCCTTCTTGACGCCGTGGCTACCGCGCAGACCCTTGAAGTTGTGGCGCTTCATTACGCCCGTGAAACCGCGGCCCTTCGAGGTGCCCATGACGTCCACTTCCTTCACGTCCTTGAACACTTCGGCGGCAGTAAGGATTGCGCCAACCTTGTGCTCGGACGGTTTGTCGAGACGGAACTCCTTGATGTGCTTCTGCGGTTCACAGTCCGCCTTGGGAGTGAGCTGGGCGCCCGGCTTGCTGCGCCGCTTCGATTCGAGGTTCGCCGAGACGTGGCCGCGCTCCGCGCGCGTGGCCTTGCGGCGGTCCTTGTCTTTGTAGCCGAGCTGCAAGGCGTCGTAGCCGTCGCGCGTTTGATCGCGCACCTGGAGTACCGGACACGGACCGATTTGGAGAACGGTGACCGGCGAAGCCTTGCCGGCCTCGTCGAAGACCTGCGTCATTCCTACTTTGTGACCGACCAATCCGAGCGGCATGGATACGTCCCCTTTCACAAGCAACTGTCTGGCTCGGACGAGCGTCCGGTGAGCATCATTGCCGGGCCGCGAAGCGGCCCTCGTGTTGGTGAAGGGTGTATCTTACACAACGCGGCGCGACCGGCAACCGCGGATACGCGATTGCGGCCCGAGCGAGTCCAAATGATTCACCGCAGAGGACACAGAGGAGCGCAGAGGAAATCGAAAGTGGTAAAGGAGTTACGAAGTCCCGTTTCCTGTTTCCTCTTGGAACACCGCGACTCACCATAGATTGCTTGAACCCCTTTCTGGTTTTGCCTCTGCGTTCCTCGGCGTCCTCTGCGGTGAATAATCGGGTTAGGGTCTGAGGTCGTAGTCAAAGACGTTGTTCTTGCCGGCCTCCACGTTGCACTTCAGGTTCGAGGTGCTCGGGTCGCGCAGATAATCGGGAAAGGGATTGGGCACGACCGGCCTGTCCTTGGGCTTCGCCGTGGAACCCTTCCCAGGCATGGGCGGGGCGCCCTTCCCCCTGCGCGCCGAGCCAGGTTCGACGTAGGGTGTATAAACGAAACCGATCTTTACTTCGCCGGCCGGCAAGGCGGTTTTGTAAGTTCCGTCCCCAGCGACCGAAGCGGAGTTGAGGCGCCCGTCGACGGTTAAAAACGAAATCTCCAATCCTTCGAGGTTCGGAGCTTTGCCTTTGATCTTGATTGTGCCCGTCAAGTCCGCAGTGGGGGGAGGAGAGGAGCCGCATCCCGCAACACCGATAAGTGTGCAGCATATGGCAAGGCGCAAGGCGATATGGCTAATTCGAGAACAGGGCATGAGGCGTTCCCCGGAGGATATAAGGGGTTTGTGAAAGCATCGGACCCTCCCCGGACGAATGCCAGGGGAGGGCAACCCCGATTCTTACCATCCGGACGGAATAACCTCTCCGCCGTTGTAGGTGGCCAGGACCGGCAGAATGCCATTCGTGTTGTAGGAAACGAACCGCGCCGAGGCGTCGGCCATCAGGAAGTTGCCGCCGCCGTCGTGCATGCTCCAGAAATGGACCTGGTCGCATGCATTGTTGACAGTGCCCGGCTGGAATCCCACCATCGAGGATGCACATCCCAGCGCGGAGGCGTAGGCGTATTCCCGCATGCCGAGGATCACGTCCCCTGTCCCGCTGCCGTCCCAACCGGCGCCCGCAAACCACCAGCCGTACTCCAGGTCGGCGCTGGGCGGGCGTTCGCCGACCATGAGCGTGTTGGACGTGCCGTCCTTGACGTCCAGGATGCGCACCTTTTGCGCGTTGGCCCGATACGTTTGGGAGAAGATGCCCGTGTACGATTGATACTGGGTATCGGCCGAGGTTCCACTACTGACGCCGAGGTAGCCCGTGAAGGCGACGTTTCCGACCCCTCCCCACGTTGAGCCGGGGATGGTTTTGTCTTGGCGGCCATCGGCCGGACAAAAATAAGACTTGAGCACCGTACCGAGAGCCGGATTGGCAGGAGTCTGGGGGCTGAGCCAAAACCCGCCCCACGGCCAGTACGCATACGCGGGTGAGGCTGAGTTCGCCCAGGTGTTGGCCTGGTTATAGACGTTTTGCTGCTCCACGAAGGGGAGGATCAGGGCCATCCAGCTCCAGTATTGCCGTGGATACGTGTAGGAAACGCCCGTCGGGAACGAGCCGTGCGTATCGTTGTAACTGTGCAGGGCGAGACCCATCTGGTGCATATTGTTCTGACATTGCGTGCGGGCGGCGGCGGAGCGGACTTTTTGGACGGCGGGGAGCAGCAGGCCGATGAGGACCGCGATAATGGCGATCACCACCAACAGCTCGATCAGCGTGAAACCGACACGGCGGCGAGAACGGCGCATGATCCTTCCTCCTGAACGGAGTACAGCGATGAAAGAAAGGAGAGATACCCTCGACGGCCCGGACGAACGCCGGACCCACAGTTTCGTGATGCTTCAACGAACCCATCGGCTACGTTCCTTCTCCGTCGCCGGAATGGTCCGAACGGAGACAAAACAGCCTACGGACGGTTGCCGAGAGCAGCAGCCGTCTGAAGAATGAATCATGAATAAGGAGAGAGGAGTGTGGGAATATTGCCGGTGAGAGATTCGTTGTGAAGAAAGAGTCAGGAAGCGAGCGAGTACAGACTCCTCACAACTGGGCTTGACAATACCGAGCCACACAGTCCTAAAGATTAAGGCTATCCAGCGCTTTTGGCGATTGCAATCCGAATTCCGAAAAAATGTGAAAAATAGTGGGATGACAAGAACGAATACGGGAAATCGGGTTCCTGCAACAGGAAATGACCAGAGCGCGAACGACGCTTACGAGCCGCGACCGTGAGGGAGCGCTGGGGCTAACGCTCCCTCACGGTCGCGGCTCGTGAGCTACGGACGGTCGCGGCTCGTGGACTACTGCTTCGTAATCGTCTCGTCCAGGTTCAGGATAACGCTCGCCGTCGCCATGTAGGCGGCTAGCACAACCGGATCGAGCTTGCTCTCCGGCGGACTGTCGCCGTGACGAATCAGCCGTGACGCCGCTTCCTTATCGCGGGCGAAGGTGTGCTGATAACGTTCCAGCCCGCGTGCCAATACTTGCAGTTCCGTCGCGCCCGGCGGTCGGCTTGTCGCGAGTCGAAAGGCGAACGCGATGCGCTCTTCCGGAGTGCGGCCGCCCTCTGCGAGCATGCGCTGAGCCAGGTGTCGGGCGGCCTCGACGTAGGTCACATCGTTGAGGAGTTCCAGCGCTTGCAGCGGCGTATTGGTCCGCGGCCGCTGGACCTGACACACTTCGCGGCTCGGAGCGTCAAACGTGGTCATGGTCGGATGCGGCACCGTCCGCTTGCGGTAGATGTACAGGCTGCGGCGGTAAAGACCGGCGCCCTTCTCCTGCACGTAGGGCCCTTCGCCCGCGCCTCCGGCCAGTTCTTCCCACAACCCCGCAGGCTGATACGGTTTGACCGACGGTCCGCCGATTTTCTCGACGAGCAAGCCGCTGATTGCCAGGGCGTTGTCGCGCACCATTTCGGCGGGAAGGCGAAAGCGTGGTCCGCGCGCCAGTAGGCGGTTCTCCGGGTCGCGCTGGAGCAGCGCCGGCGCCGCGTTCGACGCCTGCCGATAAGTGGCACTCGTGACGATCAGCCGATTCATCGCCCGGGCGTCCCAGCTGCTGCGAACGAACTCCGTCGCCAGCCAGTCGAGCAATTCGGGGTGCGACGGGAACTCGCTCTGGAGGCCGAAATTCTCACCCGTCTTGACCAGGCCAGTGCCGAAATAGCGCTGCCAGAAGCGATTCATCGTCACGCGCGGCGTCAGCGGATTTTCGGGCGACACCAGCCAACGGGCCAGGCCGAGGCGATTGCGCGGCGCGTCCGCGGGCATCGGCGGCAGACAGGCCGGGACGCCCGGCTCGACCTTCTGAGTCTTGTCCGGCAATTCATAGCGGCCGCGCTTGAGGACGAAGGTCTCGCGCGGCGTCTTCAAATCTTCCATCACCATCACCGTCGGCCGGCGCTTCTCATACGCCGCCCTCAGCTGGCGGAGTTTCGCCGCCCGCTCCTTGGCAAATCGATCGACGAAGGCGATGACGGCATCCACGACCTGCAAGCGCGCGTCGTCTTCGCGATCGGGCACGACCACCAGCGGCGGAACGTTGCCGCGCTGTTCGGTGTAGACGCCTTTCTCGTTGACGCTGTTGAAGAAGGCGTAAAACTGGTAGAACTCGCGCTGCGAGATGGGATCGAACTTGTGATCGTGACAACGGGCGCAGCCCATCGTCAGGCCGAGGAATACCGTCGTCGTCGTCTCGACCCGATCGACGGCGTTCTCGACGCGCCATTCCTCGTCGATTGATCCGCCCTCGGTGACGGTGCGATTGTTGCGGTTGAAACCGGTGGCGATCTTCTGCGCCAGCGTCGCCGATGGGAGCAAGTCCCCAGCGATTTGCTCGACGACGAAGCGGTCGTAAGGCAGATTGCGGTTGAAAGCGTCGATGACCCAGTCGCGCCAGGGCCACATCGTCCGGGCAAAATCGTTCTGGTAGCCGTTGGTGTCGGCGAAGCGGGCCTCGTCGAGCCATTCCGCCGCCATGCGTTCGCCGTAGCGCTCCGAAGTCATCAGGCGCTCGACGACCTTCTCGTAAGCCTCGGGCGAACGGTCGGCGAGGAAGGCGTCCACTTGCTCCAGAGTGGGCGGCAAGCCGGTCAAATCGAGCGACACACGGCGAATCAGCGTCGCTCGGTCGGCCTCCGCTGCCGGGTCCAAGCCCTCTTTTTCGAGCCGCGCTAGCACGAAGCGATCGATGCCGTTGCGTACCCAACTCGTGTTTTTCACCGACGGCAAGCCTGAAGACACTGGCGTCTCGAAGGCCCAGTGTTTGCCCCAGATGGCCCCCTCGTCGATCCAACGCCGCAGCAGTTCCTTCTGCTCCGCCGTCAACTTGCGATTCGAGAGTCGCGGCGGCATGACGTGTTCATCGGTCGCGTTGATGCGCCGTACCAGCTCGCTCGTGCCGCCCTTACTCGGCTGCACGACGGCGCGAGCGCCATCGCGCGTATCGAGCCGCAGTTTCGCCTTGCGCGCCTTATCGTCGGGGCCGTGGCACGCAAAGCAGTTGTTGGAGAGGATCGGCAGGATGTCCCGCCCGAAGCGGATCGGGGGCAGCGTATCCGCACCGCAAACCTTGTCGGCCAGAAAGGCGATGAGAACGCAGACGAACAGTCTCATGGCAGCGATGCTCCGCGGCGATCGTACGACCCGTTCGCCGCTTGCGGCTTAGCGGCAGCCACCGCTAAGCCGCAAGCGGCGAAAGAACCAAGTTGATGTTACGACCGTCCGCTTGAATCGACCAAAACCGGGCGGCGCTGCTTCGTGTTTACGTTTCGCGCGCGATAACGTCGTAGAATACCACAATCATCCCATGTACAGGAGCACGGTTATGTCCCAGGCGACGCGGCGGGTCTGGATCGTGGCGCTCATATTAACCTGTATCCTGCCGGCGAAGGCGTCGGCCGAACCGGAGGATAGCTCCAAGGCTTATCAGTCCGTACTCAAGTCGATCGTCTGGATTCACTCCGCGCGCGACAAGGGCAAGGTCGCCACCGGCAGCGGCACCCTGGTTGACAAGCAGCGCCGGCTCGTGCTTACCAATTTCCACGTTGTGGGCAACAACGACCGCGTCACGGTGCTGTTCCCCGCCTACCGCGACAAGAAGCCCATCGCCGAGCGCGACTACTACACCGACCGCCTGCGCCGCGAGGGCGGCATCCGCGGCCGGGTCGTGGCCCGCGATCGCACGCGCGACCTCGCGGTCGTTCAACTGGAGTCGCTGCCCGATGGTGTCCAGGCGATGCCTCTCGCTAGCGAGTCGGTGGCGCCCGGTCAGAGCGTCCACTCCGTCGGCAACCCCGGCGACAGCGGCGCGCTGTGGGTCTATACGCCTGGCCGCGTGCGCCAGGTCTACCACAAGCGCTGGAAGACGCAGCTCGGCGACGACATGGTTTCGTTTGAGGCTGACGTGGTCGAGACCGACTCCGCGACCAACCCCGGCGACAGCGGCGGCCCCCTCGTCAACGACAAGGCCCAGCTCGTCGGCGTCACCCAGGGCGGCTCCGTCAACGCCCGTCTGCTCAGTACGTTCATCGACGTGGCCGAGGTCAAGCTGCTCCTGAACAGCCGCGACGTCAAGGCACTCGGCGCTGCCGCCCCGGCAGCGCCTCCGGAGAAGCCACGCGCTTTCGAGGTGCGCGACCGCGCCAAGTTTTTCAGCGAAGAAGCGGTCAAGAAAGCGAACGAGGAAATCGCCGCGATCACGCGCAAATACGACCGCGAGATATTGGTTGAGACGTTTCCGACGCCGCCGGAAGGGATGGCCGACAAGGTCAAGGCGATGAACAAGGACGAGCGGACGAAGTTTTTCAAGGAGTGGGCACAGGAGCGCGTCAAGGCGGAGAACGTCAACGGCCTCTACGTGCTGGTGTGCCGTGAGCCGGCCCACCTTTACGCCGAGGTAGCCGGCGCCAAGGCGCGTGCCGTACTGGATGAGGAATACACGAAGCGGATCATCGCGAAATTGCTCGCGACGTTCCGCGAAAAAGAGTTCGACAAGGGACTGGCGACGGCGGTGCAGATGGTGCGCGAGAGGTTGGCCGACCCGATCGCGAATCCATGAGAAGCGACCAACCTTTAGCGACTATTTCCGCAGTAACGCGGTGAGAAGTGCCACGATCACGCCGACGACCAACGGAATGCCGATCTGCCAAAGTCGCGCGTTCAAGGTCTCGAGGCTCTTCTTCACATCGACCATTTGATGTTCGAGGACTGCGACTCGGGCGGACAGCGACGGCCAGTCCGTGATTTGTGTTTCGGTCGCGTCAACCCGTCCGATCAGCGCGTAGAGCGATTTTGTGAGATCGTCTATTTTCTCGGTGTTCGTCTTACCAGCCATCTCAGTTGCTCTCCTGGTCGCCCTTATCATCCATTAGGCCGTGGATGAGCCGGAGAGAACGAACCCCGAGCAGATCACCCCAGAGACCTGCGAGGCGGAAAGTCAGCATGGAAGCATCCTGGAGATCCTCGCGGGGGAAGGTGCCGCGCACCTCCTCCGGCAGATCGCGGATCGTCAGTTTCACGAGCCTTTTTCGACTCTTTTCATCTTCTGTGGCGTCCCATTCTGCTTCAGCGTCCTTGCCGAACTCACCGGCGATCTCGTTCAGACGGCGGTTCGCCTTCTCCGCGAGGCCGTACAACTCGGGCGATTGCTTGATGCCGGGATGATAAATGACGCTTTTCATGACGACCTCCACTCGATTGCGGCGAACCTGGCGATGCCGCTCCTGGCGGATTATACCATTCCCGTCCCAGCAGTGCGAGATGGAGAGACGTCGCCCTTTGTTTCGGCAATAGGGTGTGGCAAATCTTTCGGGAGCGCCTAATCTACGAGAGAAGCTCGGCTGCGGACGTCGGGCCGTAGGCACGTTTCCCGTGACGGACAGGAGTGGTCCATGGTCACCGAAGCCACTTTTTCTGCCGACGCTCTTCTGGAACAACTGCGCGGTCGCTTCGAGCAACTTTGTCAGGATGTGACTGGCGCCGTCAACGCCGCTCCCGCTGGCCAGGTCATTAACGCCAGCGAGGAGAAGGTCCGCGACCTGCTCGCGGACTTCCGCCAGGCCACCTATCAGGCCGCTATCCAACTCCGCACCGACGCCGCGCCAGCGGCTTTTTCCCCCTCCGCTCCACCCGCAGCGGGGCACGCCCTTGCAGAACAAGGGATCGGCTGAGCATACCATCCTGACCGTCAATGGCCGCATCACCCTGTCGCGGCGACGCTATGCTGCCCGCGGAGTCGGCAGTTCCTACCCCCTGGATGCCTGGCTGGACCGCGCCGAAGACAGCCTCAGTCTGGGTCTGCGCGAGTTGGCCTGTCGGCTCAACCTCGCTGCGCGCAACTTCGATAAGGCCGCCGAGAACCTGGGCCGTGCGGCCCAGGTGTATCTCAGCGGCGAGTTCCTCCGTCAAGTGGTCGAGTCGGAAGGCAAGGCCGTTCTGGCCGCCGCTCAGGCCGGAACCTTGGCCATCGACTGGCAAGCCACGGCTTGCCCGGCGTTGGACCCGGAGGGCCAGCCGACGGAGCGTTCGCGCATCTACTTGGGCACGGACGGCGTCATGGTGCCGCACGTCACCGACGCGGAAAAGAGCACGCGACGCGAGCGCAGCAAGGCGAAACGCCGGCGTTGCGGCCAGAAGCGGCGGGCGTTGCCCAAAGCCAAAGCAGGGGCCGACGGACCGTTCAAGGCGTTCAAGATCGTCACCTTCTATGACGACGCGGCCCAGCACCGCCTGGTGTCGGCCACGCGCGGCGACTGCGTGCAGGCGGGCCGGTTGATGCGCCGGGACGCCGGACGGGTCGGCTTGGACAAGGCCGACGACAAAGTCGGCGTGGTAGATGGCTCGGAGTGGATCAAGAATCAGATCCAGCAGCAGAGCCTGCCGCTGGACGATCTGGGCCTGGACTTTTACCACCTGTCGGAGAACGTACACAAAGCGCGGCGTGCCATCTAATGGGGAAGCGGATCCCAAGGACGAGAAGGCTCCGGGCAACGTCTGGGTTGGCCAGGTGCTGCACACCGCCAAACACGAGGGCTACGAGAAGTTGCGTGATCAGCTTCAGGAGTGGAAGGCCGGGCTGCGCGGCGCGAGCCACCTGCAAGCAGCGGAGCAACTATTGAACTACGTGACGGATCGTCGCGCGATGATCCAGTATCCGAAGTTCCAGGAATTGGGCAGGCAGATCGGCAGTGGGCCGACCGAATCGATGTGCAAAGCGACCACACAACGGATCAAGGGTCGCGGGATGCGCTGGGACGGGGATAACGCCGAGTGCATCATGGCGCTGGAGGCTCGCGAGCAAAGCGGAGCTTGGCAGGGTTACTGGGAGGCTCAACTATTCCTTGCTGCCTGAGCCTCCCGAAAGATTTGCCACAGCCCGGCAATATGGCAAGATAAATAGACTGCGCGCCCTTGACCGACGATGGGTAGAATAGAGGGTAGGCAGGAAGCGCCGGATGGGTACGGTGGAGACATCCACCGCCGGAGAGTTTCCGGGCCGGCCGCTTTGACAGGGCGGGGATCAGGGGGAATCTTTCCCTTGATCCTTCGTAGCCCTCCATTATCCGCGGCGCGTCGCACCGGGAGGGGTATCGAAGACGAGCAGGGAATGGAAAAATGTTGCGGTACAGTTTCGTTCTGCTGGCGGGCCTCTGGGCAGCGGGTCCGGCGGCGGCGGGATGGGCCGATGGCCTGTTCAGCGAGGCGTCGAAAGACTTCGGCTCCGTGCCCCACGGCCAAAACCTGACACATAGCTTTCGCATCACGAACAACACCAAGAACCCGGTCAACATCTCGAACATCCGGGTCTCCTGTGGCTGCGTGAGCGCGACGGCGAACAAGGGCTATCTGAATCCGGGAGAGGATACGACGCTCGTCGCCAAGATGGACTCGTCGCGCTTCTTCGGCGTGCGGACGGTGACCATCTTCGTCCAGTTCGACCGGCCCAACTTCGATGAAGTCCGCCTCTGGGTCCAGGCGAATAGCCGAAGCGACTTTGTCCTCGCCCCCGACCAGCTCGCCTTCGGTCAGGTGAAACGCGGCAGTTCGCCGTCCGCTTCCGTCTCCATTACCTTTTACGGCAACGTGGGGACGAAGATCACCGAGGTCAAGAGCGAGACGAACTACATCAAGCCTGTCGTACAGGAGACGCGCCGGCAGGACGGCGAAGTCAGTTACCAGGTGTCAGCGAGCATGCGGCCCGACACGCCCGTCGGCAAGTGGTACACCGACATCTGGGTGAAGACCAACGACCCGTCGATGCCGCAGTTGCGCGTGCCGCTGACGGTCGAGATCGAGTCGGCCCTCAGCGTCAGTCCCGAGGTGATGAACCTCGGCACCCTGAAGGCGGGGACCGAGGTCGAGAAGAAAGTGATCGTCCGCGGTGTGAAGCCCTTCAAGGTCACCGGCCTCGAAAGCGGCGACGCGGAGTTGACCGTGAAGGACAGTTCCAAGGAAGCCAAGACGGTCCACGTCCTGACGGTGAAGCTCAAGCCGAGCAAGGCAGGGGAGTTCAACCGGACGGTCCGCGTGCTGACGGACTTGCCGGAAGACAGTCAGACCGACTTCCGCGTGACCGCCGAGGTGACAGCGGAGAAGTAAAAGTTGCACGAGCCGCGACCGTCAGGGAGCGCT
>JBBQPD010000125.1:0-10556 GCA_038331535.1 Gemmatales bacterium
CAACGACTTCCACCACGCGCCCTCGTCGGGTTTCTCCAGGGCATTCTTGAGGTCGCGGTTGTCCGGGGCGTCCAGGTTCAGACCGAGCGTCGCCAGCGCCAGCCGCCCCTCGCGCAGCGCCGCCTCGCGGGCTAATTTGCCGTTGGCCGTGTCGGTCAGACCGCCTGGATTGTTCTTCTCGTCCATGCGCTCGTTCAGGTGCATGCCGATGTCGCGCAGCTTCGCCAGCATGGGAAGCCGCTGGTCCGGCTCGATGAACGGGACCGTCAGCAGCTCGTCCAGCGCGAGCCAGTGTTTTTGGAGGTCGGTGCGCGGCGCGGCGCACTCTTTCCGAAACTTTTCCGCCAGGTCGTTCAGCTCGTCCTCGACGACTTTCGCAGGGGCGGCGAGGTCTTCCGCCTTGCCGGCCGGCTTCTCCAGGGCCGCGGTCAACTCGTGCAGTTTCGCCCAGGCGAGAGACTTGTGCCCTTCCAGCTCGGCGTCGAACCGATCCTCGTCGTCGGTGAACGCCTGCCGTGCCTGCCAGCGCGTGTAGAACGGCAGCTCCGCGAAGGCGCGGTCGCGCACGCGCAGGGCGTCACGGACGGGCTTTGCCTTCCGCTGGGCCGCCTGATACGCCAACTCCGCCTCCGCGAGGTATTCGGCAGGCCCTTTTACCCCCTTAACGGAGGCGATAAGGAGGTCTTGCCCCAGAACGCGGGCTTCGTCCCCCTTAATGACGTCGGCCTTGATCCAGCGGTGAACCTGTTCGCTGTACGCAGTCGTGCTGGGATTCAGGCCGTCGGAATCCAGTCCGACCGCCGCCAGCTCGGCGAGGCGGCGCACTTCCAGCGCTTTACGGACCAGCGCCCAGCTCCACGGCTTGTCGAGGTGGTGGCGAAGCAGCAGCGCGAATTGCACCTCGGCGGGGCGCGGCTCAATAGCGTCGTCGAGCTTCGGCAGCAGGTCGCAGGCACGCACGAAATCGGCCTCGGACTCGGCGGCCCGGTCGAGCAGCAAGCCGCAGACGCGCAGCCGCGCCACGGGCTTGAGCGCCCGGTCGTCGATCGTGTCGAGCAATTTGCGGCGGTATTCATCCGGCTCGACGTTGCTTTCCCAGAGCCGGCGGAAGCCGGCAGTCAGCTTCGCGTTCTCCGCCTCCGGAAGCGTCGCACCGAGAACAGACGGCATGGCCAGCGAGGCGCTCAGGGCGTCGCGGCGCAACTCCCGCGACCGTGTAATTTGCCCTTTAAGGGTCTGCAAAGTCGTCGTGAGCCGATCGGCGTCTCCGGCATCATCGGCGCGGAGAAGCTGTTCGTAGCGAATCAGCGCGTCCTGGTATTGTCTCCACAGGTGCGGTTCGTACACGGCGGGGTGGGGTACGGATTTGGCGAGGTCGAAATACTCGCGCCAAGCCGCCGCCAGCCCGGCCGGTTCGGTGTACTTGATCGGCTTCGGGGTCGTGTAACTGCCGTCGGCGCCGACCAACTCCATCTTGGCGGCGATCTTGTCGTTGTCGATCAGGACGGGCTTTTGCAGTGCCCCCTTGTTGTGGCGCACCCACTGTTCGACCTTGCGCTGGACGTAGTCGGCCAACTCGGCGGCGGTGATAACGCCGCTGGCGTCGCCACCCTCGTCCTTCAGGTCGGCGGCCCCTTTCAGTCCCTCGATGAGATAATGGCCGAAGGCGGTGCGGCCGTACTCCTCGGCCGCCCACGAGCGCTGGTCCTCGCCGCTGGCGCTGAGGACGACGAGGTTCTTGATGCTCTTGAGGCGCGGCTCTTGCTCGAGTGCGCGGGCGAAGTCGTTATGGGCCATGTGCAACAGCCAGTCGGCCGGAACCTGCGTCGCATCAAGGATGAGCAGCTTCTTCGTCTTTTCCGGTAGTTTGCCGAGGGCGGCGAGAACCTTATCGAGGCGGTAGAAGGAATTGGAATCCTTGAGGTCGGCATCGCGCGGCAGCAGAAACGCACCTTGCGGATCGGCGCCGCCGTGAACGGCAAGGTACATGACGACAGTGGCAGAAGTACAGTCGTCAAGCGCCTTCACTACGGCGTCGGCGTCCGAGGTAAGGTCATCCTGGCGGAGGTCGATGCCCTTGTCCTTGTCGCCGGCCCAATTCTTGTTGTGTTCCTTCGCCCAGTCGGCGATCTCGCTGAGGGCGCGGCGGCCCTGGACGTTGTGCGGCACGGCCAGATTCGTTTCGTAGCCGGCACCGATGAGGATTAGCCGCGGCAGGGGGATGGGCCGCAAAATCCACCAGACGATGATGATCGTGACAAGGACGGTGAGAAGCCCGCCCCAGGTGAGGTAAATTTTACCGCGGCGCGTGAGGAGCGGCCCCTTCTCGCCGGCGTCCGCCTCTTTTCGCCAGGCGCGGCGTGCGGCGGTGGTTTTGGGAGCCGAAGCGGCGGCGTCGCGCCAGGAACGCTTGGGCGGACGAGGGTCATTCACGGGCATGGCGTTCTCCGCGAGACGAGGCCGAAAGGAAGGAGGCGATCGCGCGTTATCTCATCGTTGTACCCTTGCCGCCGAGGGGACGCAAGGGAACGAGGTCGATTGCCGCTTGCGGCTTAGCGGTCATGGGCCGCTAAGCCGCAAGCGGCAAACCGTGACGCTATCCGACTGCCAGCGCTATGCGAAAAAGGGGATCAAGGCGGACACGAGAACTCCTGGCCTTTCGCGAATCGTAGACAGACTCACGGCCGACCCTTCTCTCTGTCGCGCGGTCCGCCGGGACCGCCGTCCCTTCCGAACTGAGCGGCCTTGCGACTGGCTTCCGCCGCCAGCGCCGCCTCGCCTGCTTTCGTGTGGACCCGCGCCAAATCCCGATACGCCAGCCCGAGGAACGGCCGAACGCCGCCGAGTCGGGAGTCCTTCTTCAACAACGCTTCCACGCGCTCGATGGCCGCTTCGATGCGGCTGCGTGCCTCTTTCAACTCGCCGCGCTCGCCCAGTGCCTGCCCCAGGGAGCGCTCCATCAGGCCGAGCCATAAGCTATATGCAAGAACTTCCGGGTGCTGTTTCACCAACCTGGTCTGGAAGTCCACGGCCTTGCGGTGCAGCTTTTCCGCTTCCTCCGGTTTCTTCGCCTGTACCAGTCTCATCCCCAGTTGATCGAGATAGCGGGCGTGCGCTGCCGTGTACTCGGGCACGTTCGGGTATTGGGCGATCATTTCGCCCGAAAGCTGGATTGCCTCGCGCAGCCGTTCGAGGTGCTTCGCCTGGCTGTCCGCGTCTCCGGGAGGGCCGTTCGGCCCTTGCCGTCCGAGCGTCTCACACAGATCAAAGCGATAATCGGGCACCTTCGGGAAATCGGCCACCAGCTGGCGCAGCAGCTCCACACCGCGTTCATTGTTGCGATTCGGCGGTTGGCGGCCTGGCCCGGGGCGATCGGAAGGGGAGTCGCGGTAACAACAGGCGAGCAGGTGTCGGTATTCGGGAACGGTTCGATGCTCGCGGACCAGCGGTTCCAGCAGCTCTACCGCCCGTCGGATCGACTGGTTCTCACTTGGCTCGAGGCGGGGACCGGGAGGACGATCCGCTGACGGCGGCCGATCGCGCTCATCCCGGCGCGGCTCACGTCCCGGTTCGCCCTGAGGCCGCGGGCGGTCCGCCCCAGGTCTGCCCGGAGTGAGAAACGTATCGCGCTGGCCGAGCGTGTAATAGGAGCAGGCCAGCTCGTAGCGGCACTCCGGGCGCTCGGCGAACTCCTTCGACGCGGCAGACAGAGTGCGGATGGCGCTTTCGTGCATCTGACCCGCCTCGTCGAGCTGGTGCAATGTGCGCAGCGTGCGGCCAAGCTCGTTGTACGCGCGGGCCAGCTTGATGCGGACCGCGTCGCCGGCGGAGTCGGACAACAAGTGGGTATACAATTCGATGGCGTTGCGGTACGCGGCGGCGGCGTCCTCGAAGCGGCCGAGACGGCGGCGAATGTCGCCGATGCGATGGTCGGCCTCGGCCGCCTGTGCCCGCAACGTGGGGAACTCGCCGCCGGAAAGGGCGATTTCTTCGTAGGTGCGCAGCAAGTCTTCGAGCAGCGGAATTGCGTCGGGCGGCAGCGCGGCCGGTTGCGGCGGCAGTTCCACTCCTTCGTCGCTGGTAGCCGGCGGCGTGACGACGAGCCGGGTCGGGGCGAAGTGGTCGTAAATGCGATTGAGGGCTGCCAGGGAAAGAGTCGCCGTCCGCTCGGCGTGTTCGCGCTGGGTTTTCTCGGCTGCCAGCGCGTTTCCCGCCGCGCGGTTCGCGGCTGCCGTCTGGATATAGGCGATCGTGGAGACGACCGTCACCGCCACCATCAGCAGAAAGGCGACGGCGGCGGCGCTGGCGAGCGCGGGGTTTCGCCGACACCAGCGCCACGCTTGCTCGGCCGCACCGGTCCGCTTCGCCAGGATCGGCCGGTCATACAGGAAACGCCGCAAGTCCTCGGCCAACTCTCCCGGCGTCTGGTAACGCTGGTCCGGGTCGCGGGCCGCCGCCTTCAGGACGATCGTCTCCAGATCCTTCGGGATAATCGGGTTCAATTTCCGAGGACGGATCGGAGCCTCCTGCGTGATGAGCCGAATCAGGTGCTGCGGCGTGGTCTCCGGAAACGCCGAGCGCAGGGTGAGCAGCTCGTAGAGCGTGATCCCCAAACTATACACGTCGCCGCGGCCGTCCGATTGCCCAGCAAAGCGCTCCGGCGGCATGTATTTCAGCGTTCCGACGAGGTCGCCTGACTGAGTCAGGTTCGCCCCCTCGACGATCTTCGCCACGCCGAAATCGGTCACCCACACGGCCCCCTGTTCATCCAGAAGCAGATTAGATGGCTTGACGTCGCGGTGCAGAACGCCCTGGAGATGGGCATAAGCGAGAGCGTCGGCGACCTGAGAGCCGATGCGCGCCACGGTGTTGCAGAACTCCCGGGGTGCCAGTCCGGCATAAGGTGAGCGCGTGGCGGAGCCGGTCACGATGGTCTCACTGTTCGGCAACGCGTCTTCCGCGGCACCGGACGCAGTTGCTGCGGTCGGGGTGGGCGGCTCCCAGGGAATCGTGGCGGGGTTGCCGGCGTTCGCTGCTTCGCCGCGCGCCGCCGTCGTTTCTCGAATGATCTGATCCAGCCCCCGCCCGTTGATAAGCTGCATGACGTAGAAACACTGCCCTTCTGCTTCGCCGACGCCGAAGACGGGCACGATGTTCGTGTGATGCAAGCGCGCCGCCGCCCGCGCCTCCAGGTGAAACCGCGCCCGCAGCTTCTCGTTCGCCAACAAGTGCCCTGGCAAAACCTTGACCGCCACGCGCCGGTGCAGCGCCTCCTGTTCCGCCTCGTAGACGACCCCCATTCCGCCCCTGCCGATTTCGCGGACGATGCGATACTCGCCGATGCGCTCCGGCAGCCGGTCGGCGCCCACCGCTGGACTGCTCATCGGCGTGGCGTCCTCGCGCCGCGGTTTGAGCTGCTCCATCAGCACGACGGCGGGAAGCACGGCCCGAATCTCATCGGCCCACTCGGGGAACCGCGCGGCGTACTCCTCGACCGACGGCCGCTCGCCGTTCCGCCAGCGCAGGGCGAACTCCTCCGTCAGTTCATCCACCGGGTTCGTTAGTTCGGACATCGGTGTAGTCCTTGAAGAGCCGCGCACGTAGTAAGCGGGTCTAATGCCCGCTTACTGCGTGCGCGGCTTCTCGTGAACCGCTTACTGCGTGCGCGGCTCCTTGTGAACCGCTTACTGCGTGCGCGGCTCCTACTGCATTTCGCCCGCCTCGGCGAGGAGGTCGCGCAGACGCAGGAGAGCGCGGATATGACGCTTGCTGGCCGCGTCCTTGCTGATGCCGAGGACTTCTGCGACCTCGTTGTTGCTCAGCTCCTCGAAGTGCCGCAGCGCCAGCACCTCGCGGTCGAGCGGGTCCATCTCGTCCAGCGCGGCTCGCAGCCGATCGCGTAGTTCCTGCCGGATCGCGGCCTGACTCGGCGAGGTCATGTGGCCCACCAGCTGCCCGGCCATCGACTCGCTCGACGCCAGCGCCACGCCGCCTTGCGGGAGCGACTCTTCTTGGCTGACGTCGCGCATCTTCGCCCCAAGGTGAACGCGCTGCACCATCTGCATGCGCTGGATGGCGAGGAACCGCAGCCAGACGTAGAACGGCACCGCAGGGTCGGCGAGATACTCGCCTATGCGTCGGGCCACGTCGAGAAACGTCTCCTGGATTATGTCGTCAGGCGCGACGCGACTGGCCAAGCGCCGGTCCAGGCGGACGAAGAGCATGCGCCAGAGTCGTTCGCGGTGCAGCATGAACAACTCGCCGAGGGCGCCGGCGTCCTGCCCTGTGCGCAGGTGGTTGAGGAGGTCGGCGGTCCGCTCGGCGAGGGTCATGGCAGAACTCCCTCTTCAGGGTAAACCCCGGCGAGAGGGGTTCCGTAGCGGATTGTACTGCCTGGTACGAGAAGCTTTCGCGTCCTAAATCCTCCCGCCCCGATTTCTTGCGACCCACGGACCGCGAAAGCATGAAGACGCATGGCGACAGTCTCGATGTTACGGCGGCAAGCACCGAGCAAAGCGACGGCGGCAGCGGAATCACGAACCGCGATCGACGAATCATGAAGATCGATCGTTTACCCCGCTATATCCATCCCGACGGCCCCGCGGCGCGATAGAATACCACTCCGCATTTTCCCACGAGGTTTGTTTGTATGCTACGGCCTGCGCTGCCGTCGGGTGTCAGTCTGGACGACCCGGCCCTGTACGTCAATCGCGAGCTGAGCTGGCTCGAGTTCAACCGCCGCGTCCTTGAAGAGGCCCAGGATCCACGCGTGCCCCTGCTCGAACGATTCAAGTTCCTGGCCATCTTCGAGTCGAACCTCGACGAATTCTTCATGGTCCGCGTCGGCGGGCTTCAGCAGAAAGTCCAGGCCGGCATCGCCTTCGGCTCCGGAGCCGACAAGATGCCGCCGCACGAGCAGCTGGAGCGCATCAGCCAGGTCGTGCGCCAGCTCACCGACGAGAGTTACCGTCTCTTCGCGCAAGAATTGCGGCCGGCCCTCGAGCGCGAAGGAGTGGTGTTGCGGGCACTGAAGGACTTGACGGAAGGCGATCGCAAGCACCTGAGCGTCTTTTTCCGGCGGGAAATCTTTCCGGTGCTGACGCCGCTGGCCATCGACCCCGGCCACCCTTTTCCGCACCTACAGAACAAGTCGCTCAATCTCGTCGTGCTGTTGCAACGCCCCGGCCAGACCGAGACGCTGTTCGCCGTCGTGCAGGCGCCGTCCGTGCTGCCGCGTTTTGTCCCGCTGCCGGCGCCGACCGACGGCACGGTCGCGCCACGCCACGTCTTCGCGGCGCTGGAAGACGTGATTCGTCTGCACCTGCCGGAACTGTTCCCCGGCATGACCCTGGAGCGCGACGCCGTGTTCCGCGTCACGCGCAACAGCGAGTTCGAGATCGACGACGACGAAGTAGAAGACCTCCTCAAGACCATTGAGGAGGAAATCCGCAAGCGGCGGCGCGGGGCCGCGGTGCGGTTTCAATTGGAGGCCGACGCCCCGGCGGAGATCGAACAATTCCTCATAGGAGCGCTCGACGTCGATCCGAGCGACGTGTACCGCGTTCCCGGCCTGCTTGACTTCACGAGCCTGTTCCAGATTCACGGCCTGCCGGGTTATCCGCAGCTGCGCGACCCGCAGTTCATCTCGCAACAGGTGCCGGAGTTCGCCCAGTCGGCGAACCACTGGGTTGCCATCAAGAGCCGCGACATCCTGTTGCACCATCCCTACGAATCGTTTTCGCACGTCGTCGATTTCATCGAGGCGGCGGCGTCCGACGAGCGCGTGCTGGCCATCAAGCAGACGCTGTATCGCACCAGCAGCGATTCGCCCGTCGTCCGCGCCCTGCAGCGTGCGGCGGACAACGGCAAGCAGGTAACGGCCGTCATCGAGCTAAAGGCCCGCCTCGACGAGGAGCGCAACATCGTCTGGGCGCGCGAGCTGGAGAAGGCGGGCGTCCACGTCGTCTTCGGCTTCATCGGCCTGAAGACGCACTGCAAGGTCTCGCTCGTGATGCGCCGCGAGGAGGACGGCATCCGCCGTTACGTCCACCTGGCGACGGGCAATTACAACCCGCAGACGGCGCGCATCTACACCGACCTCGGCTATTTCACCTGTAATGCAGATTTCTGCGAAGACGTGTCGGCTCTGTTCAACTACCTGACGGGCTACAGCGAATTGCCGCAGTGGCGCAAGCTGGTGGTGGCGCCGAGCCGGATGCAATCGTTCATGATCGAGAAGATCAACCAGGAGGCGGCGTTCCAGCAGGCGGGCAAGGAAGGGCGCATCATCGTCAAAATCAACGGCCTCCTGGAGCCGGCGGTGATCCAGGCGCTGTACCGCGCCAGCCAGGCCGGGGTGCGCATCGACCTGATCATTCGCGGCATCTGCGCCCTGCGGCCGGGGCTGCCAGGGCTGAGCGAGAACATCCGCGTGCGCTCGATCGTGGACCGTTTCCTGGAACACAGCCGCGTCTTCTACTTCGGAAATGGCGGCGACCCGCTCGTCTACGTCGGCAGCGCGGACTGGATGGACCGCAACCTCAGCCGGCGCGTCGAGGTGGTGTTCCCGATCGAGACGCCCGATCTGAAACAACGGCTGATCAAAGAAATCCTGGCGACGTCGCTGGCGGACAACATGAAGGCCCGCGAGCTGTTGCCGGACGGCAGTTATCGGCGCGTCGTCGCCGAGCCGGGACAGATTCCGTTGCGCAGCCAGGAGCGCTTTCTAGAGATCGCGATCCAGAGCGCGGCACGGCGCATCGCCGAGGTGCCGTCGTCGCCGGTGGCTTACGTCGAACCAAAACGGCCCGGCGGAACGCGGCGGCAGGGGAAGCGGCAGAGTGGGTGACAGGGTGGCAGGGTGACAAGGTGACCGGGTGACCGGGTGACCGGAACACTTCTTGGTCACCCGGTCACCCTGTCACCCTGTCACCTTGTCACCGAGTCACTTATCCACCACCCTGGGCATCTCGCGGGGTACCGAGTTCGCCGCGGGCAGGACTTGCGGCAGCACGCCCTGCGCCGCTCCTGGTGCGACGCTGGCCCCGCAGCCGGCGCAGCCGCGAACGTCGCCGCAACCGTGCGGCTCACAATCGCAGACGCCGGTCATGCAATGGCAGCCGGCCAGCGTACTGAGAAGACCGATCCCCGCGAACAGTTGCAGCAGGCGACGCATGGCATCCCTTCCTTTCTTCCCGTGAATTCTGGGCAACCGGCGTGCGCCTCTGTTCCCTCAAAGACGGCACCGCCGTTGGATTTAGATCGTCTGGGCAAGAGCTAGACTTGACCGAAACTGGCGGGGACGGGTAAATCAGGGGTCGGCGAATGGCCGGCGTAAACCGGCAAGTTAGGCACCGACTACTGCTCGCCCTGAATGGAAGGAACCACGCAAATGGACGCCGTCATTCTCGCCGCCGGCCTCGGCACACGCTTACGCCCCTACACGCTCCAGACGCCGAAACCCCTGCTCCCGGTGCGCGGCCGGCCCATCCTGGACTGGACGCTCGGCGCCTTGCCGAAGACCGTGGATCGCGTCGTCGTCGTGGTGAATTACCTAGCCGAGCAGGTCGATGCGTACCTGCGCGGCCAGAAGCACCGGGCCGCCTGGGAGGTGGTGCGCCAGGATGTGCCGCGCGGCACCGGCGACGCCCTGCTCTCTTGCCGCGACAAACTGCACTCCGACCATTTCCTCGTGCTGAACGGCGACGACCTGTACGGTGCGGCCGACCTCGCGAAGCTGGCCGCCTGTCCGGCGGGGCTGCTGGTGCAAACCGTGCCGGAGCCGCGCAAGTTCGGCATCGCCTTCCTGAAAGCCGATGGTTCCCTGGAGAAGCTCGTCGAGAAGCCGGACCTCGACGGCCCGCGCCTCGCCAACACCGGCGCCTACGTCTTTCCGAACTCGATCTTCGATTACGAGCTGAAGCCGTCGCCGCGCGGCGAGTACGAGATCACCGATTACGTTTCGTACCAGGCGCAGCAGGGTCGGGTCGAGGTCGTGACGGCCGCATTCTGGCTGCCGATCGGCACCGTCGAAGTGTGGCAGGCGGCGCAGGAGCAGGATCTCGACGGCGTGATGACCGTCTGATGCGACTATCACCTTCAGTGACAAACTCGAAGAAACGGTTCGCGTCACAGGATCGGCAGGCGTTATTCTGCGCGCCCGCTTGAGCGATGAGAAGCAAATTGCCACACCCGAAATGATTTTCGACACTTCGTTTCCACACACCGCTCGGACCTGAGAATACACTCGTCTGTTACACTGGAAGCAGGTTCTCAATCGCCGGCACGAGTTTCGCCATGCGCACCGCCGTCCTCGCCGCTCTGCTCTCCTGTTTTCTCACCGGCCCGGCCCGTGCAGGGCTGTATTGCGCGGAGGAGACCGTCGCCGAGCTGCCGTCGCAGTGGCGCGGCTTTCTCCTAGACCAGCGGGCACTACGCCTGGTAGCGGTCAAGCCAGCGGAAAAAGCGCTGCCGTCGCCGCTGCGCGCTCGCTATTTGGCGGCAGCGGAACGTCTGGCGAAGGGCGCCCAAGAGCGCCCGTTGAGCGCCGATGAGGC
>JBBQPD010000126.1:0-10488 GCA_038331535.1 Gemmatales bacterium
CTATTAGCTGTCAGCCAAACAATTGACTCCAAGCCGCGCCGGTAGTTTATAGGTGCCTCTCGCCTAAGCGGGCATCTTGCGCCTCCACGACAACTACCTTCTTGAAGTCGGCTGCCTGTTCGGGATGCACGAGTCTCGGGCTGCGCAAGGAGCTTACTTGCGGAACCTCGAGATTGGGGATGACGACATAGACTGTTGTTTTCTCAGGCAAGCGCACATCGTCGGCCAATCGGATTTCACCGTTTTCGACGATCCCCTGGAAGGTCGTGACTTTCATTGCTTGCCTCGCTTTTCTTCGCTTCTCCGAGATTCGCAGGGTGGGTCTCGCTAGCGCTCGACCCACCCTGTGAATCCGTCAGTTCGCCATCACGTCCGCCGGCACTTCTTTCATCTCGCTGTAGCCGCGTTTCACACAGGTGAGGTTGTCTTGCACGACACGGTCGCCGCGCTTGCCGAAATACTTGCGCAGCGCCTTCTCTACGCCTTCGTAAACCTGCTCGGCCGCCATATTGGCGTCGCGAGCATAGGGCGTCAGCCGCAGGAAAGCGCCGAGCAGAACGATGCCCTGCATGCGCATCTGCAAGTCCGGCTCCGAGGCCACGTCGCGGGCGATCTGCACCATGTCGGCGTAGTAGACGCGGATCTTCTTCTCGCGGATGATCCGCCGGTTGTTTGGGTCGATCTTCTTCCAGAGGTCGGCCGGGTCGGCGTAGGGCGATTGCATGAAGATCGCCCCGCCGGCGACGACGCCGTGCAGCGTCGTCGGACTGAGCAGTGCCGCCAGGTCGTTGACGCATAGCAGCTCGACGCGATCCAGTTCCGAGTGCATGTTGACGTGCGTGTCGGCAATGGTCAGGTAATAAGTCGTCGGCAGCCCCTTCTTTTCGGAGCCGTACTTCGGATAGGCCTGGACGTCCTTGCCGAAGACGTTGCCGGCGATGGTGGCGATGACCTTGTTGGTCGTCACCGAGCCGAAGCCGCCGATCGAATGGCCGCGCATCGAGAAGCTGCCGCGCGGCCGTAGATCGGGGTCGTCGCGCACCTTCAGGGCCAGCGGGTGGTCGATGCCCAGGCAGAAGTAGTCCTTGCCGTTGTCGAGCATGTTATCGACGACCGCGATCAGGTCGCCGGGGCGCACGTCGCGGCTGCCGAGTCCGGCGGCGCCATGGTAAATCTGCGGTACGCGATCGATCTGCTCCTGGCCGTTCTGCCCCGTGACCGCGTCGCAGAACGCTGCCTTGATCTCGCGCGTCAGATGATTGCCGGTCGTGGACATCGGGTCGTCCATGCGCTCCAGGACGGTGAAAGCCCGGCAATGCCTCAGCGCGTCAACGATCTCTCGCGCCGGGAACGGCCTGAAGGCGAAGACCGTGAGACAGCCGACGTCCATGCCTTTCACGTCGCGTAGGTAGTCCACCGTCGCCTTGGCTGTCTCCATGTAGCAGCCCATGCCGACGATGATGTAGTCGGCGCCGTCGCAGCGATATTCCTCGACGAAGTCGTAGCGCCGGCCCGTCTTGCGGTAAAACTCGTCGAAGGCTTCCTTCAGGATGGGATGGCAGCGGTCGTAGTAGCCGCGCTGGGCGATCTTGCCCTTCATGTACGAGTCCTGATTCTGCACGACGCCCGACATCAGCGGGTTGGCCGGGTCCATCAAGTTGATGAGCTTCGTCTTCGGGTCGCCGATATACTCCTTCATGAATTCCGGCTCGGACAGCAGCACCGCCTCGACCGTGTGCGTCGTGAGGAAGCCGTCCTGCGCGCTGAAGAAAGGCGTGTGCGATGCCTCGGCGGCCCGGCGGGCGATGAGGCAGAAGTCGCCGGCCTCCTGAGCGTTGCGGGCGACGATCATGCCCCAGCCGCAGTCGGCGACCGACATGAGGTCGTCGTGCCCCGCGTGGACGTTCAACCCCTGGCTGGTCAAGGCGCGGGCGCCGATGTTCATGACGACCGGCAGGCGTTTGCCGGAGATCGTGTACAACACCTCCTTCATCAGCACGAGACCCTGCCCCGACGTGAAGTTGGTGACCCGTCCGCCGGCGACGGCGAAGCCCTCGCACACGGTAGCGGCGGAGTGTTCGCTTTCCGGCTCGAAGAACATGAGCGGGTCGCCCCACAGGTTCTTCATGCCGTTCATGACGGCGGCGTTGAAGCCGCCGCCCATCGTGGTGGAGCTGGTGATCGGGTAGGCGCCGGCGGCCTGGGCGACGTGAATCTCGACGTGAACGACGGCCTCCGCGCCGTCGCAGGTGGTCGGGATGCCCGGATACTCGAAGCGCGTTTCGACAGCTTCCCGGACGGTTTCCGGAGCGCGTGTCGATCCGCGCGCGACAGCGGTACTCATGAAACCCTCTTGGTAATAGTTCGGGGCTGACGCCGTGTCGAAGAAGCTGCAAACGAAAGTGGCCCAGGCGCGGCGCAGCCGGGAAATCTCACCGCATTGTAGTACGCGCCGCGCCCGACGCAACTAAATAGTGAAACTTCCTGGAAACGCGAACGCTTGCCGCTTGCGGCTTAGCGGCACCGGACCGCTAAGCCGCAAGCGGCAACCACGCGTGCCGATACATTTCTTCTCAATGGCATCGCGCTTGCATACACTCGCTAGAGTCGGCGGGTGGAGGTAGGTGCGCCCTTAGAGTTCAACGACCTGCAGGAGACCGTGGCCATGCGAAA
Source organism: Gemmatales bacterium (assembly GCA_038331535.1). Lineage (GTDB taxonomy): Bacteria > Planctomycetota > Planctomycetia > Gemmatales > Gemmataceae > JBBQPD01. Next base: position 2,674 of record JBBQPD010000126.1, read on the forward strand.
CCGCAGAAACCGTGATGCTCAACTTCCCCAACAACCCACCGCCACCAACCCGGAGCAGACGGAAGAGGGCCGAGTCGCCAGCACCGATGATCCTGCGATCCCGGCCGTGCCCCTGTCGCCGAACCCAACCGCGCCAGAATTGGTGCCGCGGCGTCAGCGCGCGCCGCGCGTGCCTCGTGTCCGGGCCGCGATTCAACCGCCCACTGCGGAACCGACGGTCCAGGCGAAGCCCTTGGAGACGCCCTCGTTGAACCGCGCGCAGGAGGACACCGCACGTGAGCTGACGGAAGCGTCGCGCCGACTGGCGGTGTTGCGGCAAGGTCTCGACGCGGCGGAACACGAGCTGGCGGAGACGCAGCGCCGCCGGGAGGCGGTCGGACAGGAACTTGAGGAGGTGACCCGGCGCCGCGAGACGGCGGCTCAAGAATTGCGCGCGGTCGAGAAGGAGCTGCAAGACGTTTGCAAGCTGACCGAGGCCGCGACCGCCCAGATCGTCGCCCAGGTTCGCGACGTTCAGGAGCGGGCGGAGGAAGCCCGCACGGCAGTCCAGGCCCGCCTCCTGGAAGCCGAGGAGTTGCGGCAATCATGGCCGGAGGCACGCGAGCAATCGCGTGCAGTCCTCACGGAGGCGGCCGGCGTGTACGACGAGTGCCAGACGGCGGCAACGTTGCTGGCTGAGTCCCGGCAACGGCTCCAGCAAGAGATGGAGCAAGCCGCCGCGCGCGACCGCACCGGTGAATCCGCAGCCGCGGAATTCCACCAGCTCTGGCCGACCCTGCGCGAACAAATGCGGCAAGCGTTTGAAGAAGTCGTCGCCTTGCGCAAAGCCTGCCACTCCGCCGAAGTCCAGCTGCAAGACGCTGGAGAGCAGATCAAACTCATCTCGTCCGAAGCACGCAATTCAGCTGCCAATCTCGCCAGGATCGCAGCGAATGGGAAAACCAGCGCTTCCGCTCCGGCGGAAGCTAAGCCGGCGTCCCCGAGTGTCGAGACAACGCCCCACGATCCGCGCGGTCCGCTGGGCTTGATCGTCGATGCGCAAGCGGTGGTTCTGGAGATTGTCCCGGATTCACCGGCGGAGCGAGCGGGACTGCGCGTCGGCGACCGCATCACGGCGACCGACGGCGAGCCGGTGCTGGATTCCGTGGACGTGATCCGGGCGGTGGAAGAAGCCGAACGGCATGATGAGTCCATCAGCCTGACCCTGGCGCGGGGCGACGAGAGAGTGGGAATCGTGATTCACTTCGCTACGGAGCCGGCGCTGACATGATTGGGCCTGTGCGTTGCTCAGTCGTGGGAAGCTGGTTGCCCCAATTGCCGCGTGCGGCTTAGCGGGGAGCGCCGCGAATCCGTAAGCGGCAACTGGAAACACTTCTAAAGATCGGTTTTATCTCCAATAGGCATGACAGTTGCAATAACGCTGTCTCAATTCAGGGGGGCACGACCGCGAACCGGAACGCGGTTGCTGGCGAGCCAATCGTTCTTGGGGGGAGTGACGATGACGATGACTCGCACCGGCGCATTGGGAGAGAGGCGAATCGCGTGGGCGGCCCGGTTTTTCCTGGCCGCCCACCTTGTTTTCCTTTCGTCCGGTTGTGCGAAGACGGTCGGTGATGGGCCGGGGCACCGCGCGCAAGCGCTCGCCCTGTCGCCGTACCAGGAGTTGAACCTCGGCCAGCAGGCGTATGAGGAAGTCCTCAAGAAAAACAAGGTCGTCGAGGAAGATAAGAACACGCCGGAAGGCCGAGACGCCATTCGCGTGCGTGCAATCGGGGATCGCATCGCACGGGCCGCGGAGATCGAGCCGCTCCAGCGCGAAATGAACTTGCGCGTCAAAGGTTATACGTGGGAGTGGCAATTCAAGCTGCTCAAGACCGATCAGGTCAACGCCTTCTGCCTGCCTGGCGGCAAGGTCGCGGTTTTCACCGGCTTGATGCAGGTCGTTAAGGGCAACGACGACCAGCTGGCCACGGTCATGGCCCACGAAATCGGCCACGCTCTGGCCCATCACTCCAGCGAACGCATTGCCCGCGAACAGAAGCACGAACAGGCCATGAACGCCCTCAACGGCGCTCTGGGCAGCATGCCGGAAGGGGCGCGCCACAATCTTATTGGGTTGCTTGGGGCCGGCGCTCAGGTGAAGTCGCTCGCCTACGACCGCCAGCAGGAATCGGAGGCCGACCACATCGGCCTCTTCCTGATGACGTTCGCCGGTTACGACCCCAATCAGGCGGTCGAATTGTGGAAGGAGATGGAACGGCTCTCGGCGGCGCACGGCCACAAGCCCGAAGTCCTCTCCGACCATCCCAGCGACGCCCACCGGATCGCTCAAATTCAACAGTGGAAAGTGAGAGCCTTGACCGGCAAGCAGGCCTATGACGCGGGAAAAGTTGCTCCGGCGCGCTGAGCGGCGGAGCGTTGTTGAACTTTCGCCCTCCGCACCCCGGGCGGCGAATACTTAACGGAGGTATGGCAATGAGCATGGGACCGGGCGGACTTTTCGGCAGCGGCGGCTTCTTCGGCGGCATGGGGCCGGGCGGGGCACACGGCGCCTACCCCGGCTGCGGCTGTAGCGGTATCCTGATGATGCTGGCGGGGATAATTCTGGTCTGCGCCGGCGGTATGCGTATGTTTAATTTCTAAACCCATCCGTCAGCAGACCCGTACGCGGGAGGAGAATCTCATGCGAGCACTTTGTGGCGCGATCATCGCGGCCGGAGCCATGATCGGCCTCGGCCTGACGTCCATGGGCATCGGCACCCGTTACAGTGCCCATCCGTACCTGGATAAGGTCGGCGATCCCGAGTGGGTGAAGTTCAAGAATCTGGACACATCCCTCATGTTCAACATGGTCTTTCTGGCGATCGCTGCGGCCATCGGCCTCGGTCTCACGTTCCTCGGTCTGGCCTACCACCATCATCGCCGTCACCACGAATTCCTGCGCGAACAGGAACGGCATAACACGCGCGACCGGGTGTCGGTGTAACGGACGCGCATAGCAGATTCATACGACACGACGGCCGCCGGGGCGCATCAGCGCCCCGGTGGCCGTCGCGCGTTGACGGCTTCTTCCGGCTCGGATAGCATTCAGCGCTTCAGCATATCGAACGATACTTACGAGCCGCGACCGTCAGGGAGCGCTCCCTGACGATCGCGGCTCGTGAGGATATTCCTTGCCGCCAGGAGACATGGAGGTACTTCATGCATCGTCTACCCCAATCCGCTGCCGTCGCGATTCTGCTTCTCAGTGGCGTGCATGGCCAGGAGAAGCCGGCGTCGGACCTCGATCGACTTCAGGGAACGTGGGTGCCGTCCTCGGCGGTGTTCGACGGCACGGAAGCGCCGGCGGAGTTACTGAAGGATCGTCTCTGGGTGATCGCGGGCACGCAACTTTCGGAGCTGAATAAGGATCGCCGCGAAAGTCGGGCGACATTGACGCTCGACGCCGCGAAAAAGCCGGCTGCCCTCGACGTGGCGTACACCGACGGCGCGGCGAAGGGACAACTCGGCCGCGCCATCTACAAGATCGACGGCGAGGTACTGACGGTCTGCATGGCCCTGCCCGGCGAACGGCCGACGGAGTTCGCCAGCAAGCGCGGCGGCGGTCTGGCGCTGCTGGTGTTCAAACGCGCGAAATAATTTCCGCTTGCGGCTTAGCGGGGGCCGCCGCTAAGCCGCTAGCGGCAAAATCGGACGGAGCTTCTCATGCGCTCGCGTTTCCTCGCCCTCGTCTCGTGCGCCTGCGCGCCGTTCCTCGCGCTCCTGGATTCATCTGCCGCGCCGCCAAAGGAGCCGGTCTGGACAGCGCCGAAAGGTTACGTCTGTCACCGCGCCAGCGGGCCGATCACCCTCGACGGCAAGCTCGACGAAGACGCCTGGAAGGCCGTGCCCTGGACCGATGACTTCGTGGACATCGAGGGCGATCGTAAGCCGAAGCCCCGCTTCCGCACGCGCGCTAAGATGCTCTGGGACGATGACAACCTCTATATTGCCGCGGAGCTGGAAGAGCCGCACGTCTGGGGAACGCTGACGAAGCACGACGCAGTTATCTTTCAGGACAACGATTTCGAGGTCTTCCTCAACCCCAATGGCGACAGCCATCTCTACGCCGAGCTGGAGCTGAACGCCCTCAACACTACCTGGGATTTGTTGCTGTCGATGCCTTACAAGGACGGCGGCCATGCCATCGACTCCTGGGAAATCGCGGGGCTGAAGACGGCGGTTCACATCGACGGTACGCTTAACGACTCGAAGGATCGCGACCGCGGCTGGACGGTCGAGATCGCCTGGCCGTGGAAGGGGCTGCGCGAGCTGACCGGTCGCGCCGTGCCGCCGAAGGACGGCGACCAGTGGCGTATCAACTTCTCGCGCGTGGAATGGGAACACGAGATTGTCGAGGGCAAGTATCGCAAGGTGAAGGGCAAGGCGGAGGACAACTGGGTCTGGTCGCCGCAGGGCGTCATCGATATGCACCGGCCCGAGCGCTGGGGCTATCTGCAATTCAGCACGGCGCCGCCCGGCAAGGCCGCGTTCGTCCCCGACGCCGCCGAGCCGGCCAAGCGACTGCTGCACCGCGTTTACTATGCTCAGCGCGCCTACCACGACGTGAATGGAAAATGGGCCGTCTCGCTGGCGGAGTTGGGGCTGAAGGATTTGGAACATGCGAGCGTTATCGGCCCGCCCAAACTGGAGACGACGACGAGCCTGTTCGAAGCAAGCGTCGAGCTGAAAGGCGAGAAGCCGCGCCGCTGGCGCATCCGCCAGGACGGGAAAGTGTGGGCGGAGTGAAGAAGTGGATATTACGAGCCGCGACCGTCAGGGAGCGCTGCTGTTAGCGCTCCCTGACGGTCGCGGCTCGTAAAAAACAACATCGTGCGGGACAGACGTTACGCATTGCCCGTGAACAGCGCGTCCATCACCACGCCGCGGTTCAGTTGCACCGGACGGTTCTGGCGGTCGCGGACTTCCGACGCGGGATCGACTCCGAGAACATGCAGCACCGTGGCGCCCAGGTCATCCGGCGAATACGGCGGCGTCGTGGGATAGGCGCCGATCTTGTCCGACTTACCGATCACCTGACCGCCGCGCACGCCGGCGCCGGCGAATAGCCCGAAGAAGCACGGCGCCCAGTGGTCGCGGCCCGTGCCGGTCATCTTCGGCGTGCGGCCGAACTCCCCCATCATCAACACCAGCGTCTCGTCGAGCATGCCGCGGCTTTCGAGGTCGTCGAGCAGCGCGCTCACGCCCTGGTCGAGCGGCGGCAGCAGTCGATTCTTCAGCGTCGGGAAGACGTCGCCGTGGCTGTCCCAGTTCTGCACACGGCCCATGTTGGCCTGCACGACCGGCACCCCAGACTCCACCAGGCGGCGGGCGAGGAGCAACGACTGGCCGAAGGCGTGGCGGCCGTAGCGGTCGCGCACGGCGGCCGGCTCGCGGTCCATCTCGAAGGCATGGGCGATCTTGCCGGACGACAGGACCGAGAACGCCAGCTGCTGCTGATCCGACAACCGGCGGCACTCGGCCAGTTCGTCAAACTGTTTCTGCTGCCGGTTGACCTGATCGAGAAGCAACCGTCGATCTTCCAGCCGGCCGACCTCGATCCCCGGTGCCAGCGTGAGGCTGTCCACGCGAAAATCGGGTGCGTTCGGGTCGCGGCTTATCTGCACCGGGTCGTGCTTCGGTCCGAGGAAACCGGCGTGCTGTCCCGGCCAGAGCAGCGGCCCTTCCATCAGGTACGTTGGCAGGTTGACGCCGCCGGGCACGCCGTCAGTGCGCGGCCGGAGGTAGGTGCGGGCGGAGGCGTAGCTCGGCCAATCGTCGCGCGACGCTACTTTGTCGAAGAACGCCCCCGGCTGCTGGTGGCCGGTCAGAACGTGGTGCGTGGCGACGAGGTGATTGTTATCGCGATGCGACAGCGAGCGGACCACGGCATACTTGCTGGCCCGCGCGGCGAGCAGCGGCAGATGTTCGCAGACGTGCAAGCCCGGCACCGAAGTGGATAGCGTTTTGAACTGGCCGCGAATTTCCGGCGGAGCGTCCGGCTTCATGTCGAAGGTGTCGAGATGGCTGGGGGCGCCGGTCAAGAAGACCAGGATTACCGACTTCGGGCTTTTCGTCGTCTTCGCGCCGTCTCGCTTCACCGCGGCATGAACTGTTTGCCCGGCGCCCAGCGACGACATGCCGACGCCCAGCAACCCGGAATACCCGACCTGGAGTAGCTCGCGCCGGTGTAAGCCGATGGCGTGTCGATGCTTGCTGGTTGGAGCGGAAGTCATCGAAAGCTCCTGGGAGGTGGTAGGTGGGATGACGATCCGGCGGGAGGGCTGGCTAGGTAGTAATCTTACCCTCATACGGAAAAATCGCAATGGGTTCGCAACAACACAAACCCATTTCGGCTGAAAGCTGACAGCTATTAGCTAATAGCTGTCAGCAAGAACTCCGATGCACTTTTCAACATTTGGGTGAAGTTCCGAGGGAAGCACCTAAAAGGCGGACTTACGACAGTGCCTCCTTGATGAGCGGCGCGTCCTCCACGATCAGTTTCACCGGCCGTTGGTTCAGTGTGTAGACGGTCTGGTCCGGGTCGATGCCGAGCAGGTGATACAGCGTCCGGCCGAAGCTCTCGACCTTGTAGAACTTGTCCACGACGCGCTCGGCCTTCTTGTCGGTGGCGCCGACGACATTGCCACCCGCGAAGCCGCCGCCAGCCGCCAGCACGAACTGGGCGTAATCCCAGTGGTCGCGCCCCGCCCCCTCCTTGGTGCCGCACTTCGGCATGCGGCCCATCTCGCCGAGCGCCAGCACGATCGTCGTCTTGAGCAGGCCGCGCTCATCCAGGTCTTCCAGCAGCGCCGAGAGGGCCGCGTCGAACTGCGGGATCGAGACGCGGCCCGACTTGAAGTTGCCGCCGTGCCAGTCCCAGTAGCCGAAGCTGAAGTGGACGACCGGCACGCCCGCCTCAATCAATCGCCGGGCCAGCGGGAAGTGCAGCACGTTGCCGTGATTCGTGTAGTCCACCTTCGCCGGCGCTTTCGCGGTGTAACGGGCCAGCACCTGCGAGGGTTCCTTGCTCAGGTCGAGCGCTTGCCGCAGTTTCGGCGAGCGCAGCAGGTTGAACGCCGTCTGCTGGTACTGGTCCATGCCTTCGATCACCGGATCAAGGCCGTCTTGTCGGCGCAGTTTCTGGTCCACCGCCTTGAGCAGATCCGCGTTGCGGTCGAACGACGGCAACTCGATCTGCGGCGTCAACATCTTCGCCAGGTCGTCTTTCGACTGGGTCGGGTCGAAGATGAACGGGTTGTGAGCGGGGCCGAGGAAGCTGCCCGCGATGCTGTTGCCGATGTGGTGGTCAATCTTGCCGAGCGTGGCGAAGGTCGGCAGATCGGCGGGACCGGGCCGCAGCTTGGAGACAACGCTGCCGTACATGGGAAACTGATCGGTGCCGCTCGGCAGGCGCGGATTGCCGGTCAGCCAGTACATGGGGGCGCGAGCGTGGTCCCCCGGCTTGTTGTCGGTCGTGATGGAGCGGATGATCGTGTACTTGTCGGCCATCTTCGCGAGGTTCGGCATCAGCTCGCAAACGTCGAGGCCGGGGACGTTGGAGCGGATCGGCTTGAACTCGCCGCGGTAGTCCTCGGGGGCGTCCGGCTTCATGTCGAACATATCGATATGCGGCGGTCCGCCGGCCATCCAGACGCAGATCATCTGCTTGGCCTTCGGCTCCGGCCGGCCGGTGACGGCGCCGGCGCGCACGAGGTCGAGCAAGTTGACGCCGCACAGGGTGGCGCCGCCGATGCGGAGAAAGTCGCGACGGTT
>JBBQPD010000127.1:0-10466 GCA_038331535.1 Gemmatales bacterium
TGATTGACGGTGTTGCGTTGGAGCGCAGTCGCGGCGCGGAGTCATCAGGTACCTACACCGGAAAACGCGCTTTGATGTGGTCAAACATTTGTCGCACCAGACACGCGCACTATCCGGGAATGCTCGGACTCCCGCAGCAGAAACACTCCAGCGCAGAAAGCCATCTACAGTCTCAACGCTGCCCACTTGTTCCCTCTCGGAAAGGCTTTAAGCATGCACACTAACTGCGTGCTGCGAAGGAAACGGGCGGCTTGAAACACAAGCGGATTGACCCATCTCGTTGAAGAGGATTCAGATACGCAGGCACATCTCCTGTCGGCTGGAACGTCTTAACGTAATAGCTGCCGCTTGTGACTGCGGGAAGGTCTCGGCTTGTGAGCCATTCTTCGACCCACCGACGGCGTTCATCGTCTACATACTCAATGCGTTGCAGGTCCAATAACATGAAGGCGCGGGCGGCAAGAGCATTGAAGAAATTCGTGAACCAGGTCCACTGTCGGTGAAACTGGCGACGATACGGATGGTCTCGATGAACCAAAGCCACGCCAAGTTGGGAAGCCGTCAGTCCGAAGCCGCGGCTAAAGCTGATGGACAGAACCGAGCGATCGAGCATCGGTATCAACTGTCGACTTATGGTGTATCGCTCCTTTGCAACAAGCGTTGGCAGAAGATTCAGGTTCAACAAGCAAGTCTGAGATGACGACAGAAACTCCAACATTTCGTCGGTAACATGGCCGTTGCGTACCGAGGGAATGCAGAGACACGCCAGTTCACTGCTGCCATGCTTGTCCCAGCGAATGTTCGCGGTCTGCGTACAGCCGACCAGGAAGCCAAACCAGTCGCCAGGAAAGAGTGAAACGCGATGATTGGCAGCGACCGCTTCGATCAGATGGGTCATGAAGTCGACGTCGGTGCCGGCTGCGTAGGCGACGTAGTCGTCGAGCTTCCAGGCGCCGCCGCTAAGAAATTCGAGCTTCCGCCTTAAATGCGGCACAAACTCCTCATGAAAGAACTGCAGCCCATGTGTGTAATGATCGGCTAGGTCGCGCGGAGTGAGTTCCGCGACGGCTTGCTGATAGGCCTCGACTCCGGTGTCATAGCCGACTGGCAGCAAGGGGCGGAGCGTTTCCACCTCGTCGGCTGCGATAGCGTTCACCAACTGTTCAATCGGTACAACAGGCTCCGGTGATCCTCCAGGGACGCATACACGCTGCCGTCCGAGAGCAAGTTCACTGAGCGGCATAGCTGATGTTCCTTTTCCCAAGATGGATGAGGTTCGAAGTAGAAACAGACCTGGTGTGAGCCAAGTTTGCGAATCACTGGGCCCCAGGGAAGATGGGCGACGACGCCTCCCTGGTTGGCGAACGGATCGACCTGCACCCGATGATCCCGGGCCCAGTGATTCTCGGGCGCGTCGGCGAACACCGACTGTTCATAGGCAACGTAGGTGTGCTTGAAAGTGAATTCGGTCACGCCGTAGCGCGACAGCGCCGCGATGTAGCAATTCACGGCTTCGGTTGAATCGACGTAGCCCTTGGCCATCACGCAGGTCGCGCGAATCGTAAGGCCCTCGGCAGCAGCGAAGAAGGCGTCGAGTGTCGGGGTCTCGGCTCCCATGAGTCGGCGACATTCCTCGTCGTTGTCATGGTGCCGGGAATAACAAAGATAACTGAGTCCAGCCTCCTTCAGTTGGCGTGCCAGCGAGGCGGTCAAGAAACTCCCGTTTGTAAAACAGGCGATCTCCGGAAAAAAGGGGCGACCTCGGGCGATCAGTTCCACGACATCCTCGGCGCGCAACAACGGCTCGCCTCCTCCGGTGATGACTAGCCGAGTCGCACCGCGTTCTCGGGCAAATGCGTAGTAGGCCTCGACATCAAGCCGGGACCATTGCACGCGATCCCGGGCCAATGCACTGATGGAAGACTTCGAGAAGCAAAATGGGCAGGACAGATTGCATGCGAACCGGACCGGGAGAACGCTGCACGTGAGGAAACGGCAATCCTGCCAGGGATTCTTCGCCATCGCAGTTTCGGCCATGGGGATAGTCAACATCGTTTCACCTCGCCGAGGCCGCGTGCGAAATCACGCAACTTGTCTCGGCGCTCTCTCGGCAAGTGGTGCCAGGCTGTACACAGGTCGCTCTCCGAAAGGCCGTGGGTGGCCAGCCAATCCCTGGCCCATTGCGATTCGGCATGCTGGCGGGACTGTAGCTTCCGCCGAAGCGGCTCGGCCCACCTCTCGCATTCCGCGTGCGCGAAGTTCAGTCTGTCCAGAGCCGCGACGGTTTCCGTAACGGCCTCATCATAGCATTTCCGGCCAAGCGACTCCCTCAGCGAAGCTCTGTCTGTGGCGCCTTGCAGTTGGCGTTCCGCGTCGGCGAGCTCGACATGGGCGGGAACAAAGCCGACGGTCTGGGGATCGATACGCTGACGGAGTGATGCGACGAAAATGGTCGGCACACCTGAATACCAAGATTTCAACAATCTGGGTTGAAGGAACACGAGCCGGCCGACAGGTTCGTAGTCAATATAGGGCTCGTGGTACTCGGCAGTGCGAGCATACAGGATGGGCGCAAAAGGCCCGGCCAGGCGTTGCAGTTGGCCGCGAAGAAATCGAGCCATGGCCCATGGACCGATGTCCCGGAACAGAACCCGGCAGGGCTCGTCCATCGTCAACCGGCGTAGCGTCGCACCTGTGTGGTAACGGAATCGCGACAGGTCTTCGCCCAGATCGGTGCTCAGGTGTTTCGTCATGGTTCACTGCTTTCCGCGGGGCCGACGTCGTGCAGATTCTTCTTCTTGCTTCTTGCGTAGATACTCCATGCGTTCCTCCGCTTGCTTCTTGGCCTCTTCCGCTTCGGCGAGTAGGCGTTTGTAGTCCAGCTGTTGCAATCGCCGGTTCGATTGTTCCGCGCTCTCTCCGTGCCAGAAAACGCCCAAATGGCCGGCGAAATGTCGAGCGAACTCTTCGATGCGGACGTCGCTCTTCCGAAGCAGCGCTAGGGGCAGCGCATCGGTCGCCGTGGCCATGCCGACGAATCCTACCTTGACCTGCTGGTCGACCGTCGTCGTCAGGCTAGCCAGGGTGGACCGAAGGTCCATGTGGTCGAGCGTTCCGACGGCCAGGGCGAACCGCCGCCAGGCTTCGGGATCCAGGTCGTGAATGAGGCGATCGAAATGAGCCGGCGGTACCGGTTCCAGGTTCAACTCACGATAGTGATCCGCCAAACGCGCCTGGATCAGCAGAGGCTCGATTTCCTTCGTCTCCAGAACCGGCGCCAGTTCGCTCAACTGCTGTGTCATCGTGCGCAGGTCCCATTCCGGACGCGGTGCAGGTGGCGCGAGCCCGCTTGCGGACTCCGGTGCAGCCTGGGCTTTTTTCTTTCTAAAGAACATGGAGCTCCTCCGGGAATAACGCGAGCGTCAGCTCGGTGGCCAGGCGTGGAAAATCGTCCATGTTCTGAACTTCGATCACCGTTGCCCCAAGCCCGCGATAGGACCGGACGCGTGCTTTATCGGGAACGTGCTGCAGCAGAATGAAGCGCGCCGACGTCGCCACCGCCTCGCCGAGAATCAGTCGATGGCTCTCGTGAGAATCGGGGTTGGCGTCGAAGTCGCGATCGGAAATCACAACGCGAATCGGCTGATCGTCGCCGCACTCCGCCACCGAGCGGGCGAGGATCATGAACGGAAAAACCGTGCCCGCTCCCAGGTAGTGCATGAGGAAGCGGGACATCTCCGTTTCCGAGCGGTTCCACTCCCAGAATAAAAGCGGGTCGGAGGAAAACAAGAGTGCCCGCACTCTGCCGCCGGCGCGTACGGTGCCCAGCGATAGGATCTGGGCTGCCAAGGTCATCGCGTTGAAGGCCAGGCACGGATTGGGCATGGAACCGCTGACGTCGAGGTAGATCTCCATGCGTGGCTGCCACATCGGCACATCGAAGCCCTCCTCCTCGGCTACCCTCGATCGCTTCATCGGCAGTGCGGCCCCGAGCTCGTCGCCGCGATGAATGAGCGTGGCCAGCCAATCGATGTCGCGTAGAGAATCGCCCGATTCCCATTCTTCTAGCGTCGTCGGCGTATGCGACTCGCCGCAGCGCCGTTGCGGAGGCGGTCTGAGCAAATAAACCTCCGCCTTCTGTCGATAGTACGCAGCCATCGCCTCGGGAACCAAAGTTGCGTCGATCGTGCCGAAGCCGGGCAGGCCGGCCATGCGCGTCTCCAGATCCTTGGCTTGCTCCAGGCGCTTGCCCTGGTCGTCATCGAACCAGCCCGCGTCGCGCGCTCGTTGAATCGCTTCCAGCTCCCGTGCTGTCGGCGCGAGCGCTTCGCCCCAGTCGTCCGGCGTCGGTTGTCGCTTGCCGCACTGGTAGGGGTCGATGGCCTTGGGTTGATCTTCGAAGAGTGGCCGCAAGTAGCGTGTGGCGATCGAAAGAAAGTAGAGGAACTGTGTGTACAGGTTCGGCCCCAACGTGAAGACGTTCTGGGCCAGGACGGTTGCCTCGGCTCGAAAGCTGGGAAAGGCTCGTTGAAAATCTCCAGTGGCCGGTCCCATCAAGCAGCCCGCGTCAAGGTGCCAAAGTTCTTCATAGATTCCCAGGTAAAACAGAAAGAGCGGGTCGCGCTTCCATTGGCCTTCGCCGTGGAAGGCCGGCTCCGTGGTAAAGGCCTGGTAAATGCAAACCATCTGGTCCTTCAGATGCTGGCCGAGGCGTTCATTGATCATCAAGTCCGTGAAGAGGTTGATGACGGAGTATTCGTCGAAGGGGATCAGCGACCGCTCCAAGATTCTCAACCGCGCCTGCGTTTGCAGAGTTCCGGGAAAGCGCACATGGTGCCCAATTTCGTGTGCCAGCAGGGCTTCGACGGAGCCGATCAACTTTTTGGAAAGGATCTGGTCGGCATTCAACGAAACCTGGCGCGAGAGAAGATCGATCTGGGCGATGCTCGGCTGGCTAGAGTCGTCAATCGGCTGACCCAAAAGAAGAAAGCGGGACCAATACGCCTGAGCCAATGGCCAGCAGCGCGCGATTTCCTGCCGCAATTGTTCGCGTTGATCGTCCTCGGCAGGCTGGGTCATGTGGCACTCTCGACGATCCACAGTTTTTGCGAGTTGACGGCACTGGCAACCACGAAGCCGGCATGGACTTGAAGCCAGTGGAACGGCTCGCCCAGGAACGGCAACTGGATTCGTTCTTTTCCAAACGTCGCCCATTCACCCTGCCAGCTCGGTGCGGTGGTCGGCGGCGCCTCGACATAGGGGCTCGTTTCTCCGAAGACCCCGGCCAGCTCGCTCTGGCCTTGCTTGCGCAGGACGACGCCGCACGCAAGATCACTTCTTCGATCCCTGACGGTGAGTATGGTCGGCGCTACAAGGTACATGTCGCCCGGCAGGATCTCATCGTCAGCGGCACGGAGTGAGAGCATGGTGACACGAAATGGCCCGGTCCAGTTCGCGATCGTCGCCGGTGCGAACAACGGCTTGAGCACCGCTCCCAGGAACGACTCCAGGCTGGTCTCGCTTAGCAGTTCCCCAACCCTTGCCATCACGTAGGCGTTGACCCAGGTGGGTTCACGCAAGACGCCTTCCAGCAAGTTCCAGGCATCGGCAAGAAATTGGAGTTGCCGTTCGGCGGCAACGTTGGCGAGCCGGGACATCAGCCAATTGCGCAAGCAGTACTCCATGAGATTCGCGGGATTGGCATGCAGACTCGTCGTCAGGTATCCCCGGCCGATGCCTTCGCAGAGAATCTCGGCCAACGCGGACGCCACGAGATGCGGCGATGTCGAGGCCTTCGAGTGATCCTGCATTAGAGCCTGGCAATAGTCCTGGAACAAGGACGGATTCCAGTTAGAGAACTGGGTAGCGCCCTTCGCGGCCAGCCGTTCGATCGTGGACGGGAAATTCATGGCTCATCCAATGAATCCGGAGTGTGGCTTGGACTGATGCAAGAGACGAGCGTAAATGCCCTTCAAGCGAAGCAGGTCTTCGTAAACCGGTCCGTTGAGCTCATTCTTGCTGAGCAGATCCTCGATCGCCATCTGCACGGCCGCGAGATCCTGTTTGGATTGGCCATTCGATGCTTGGCCTGTCCGTTCGTCCGTCTGCTGTTGAAGCAAGAGCATCGGCGTGCGGACCCCGTGATACGCAGCCTGCTGTTGCATGGCGCGATCGAAGAGCTGCCGGATCCAGGACACGCGGTCGGTAATGAGAACCTTATTCTCAAGCTTCTGAAAAAACTGACTTTGTGGGTTGATCTTGAGCTTGTCGAAGAGAACCCACGGAACGACCTGACGCAGGTCCGTCATGCTGACCACCAACTGCGCGCGGAAGTACGCGAGGGCCTTGCTGAAATGCAAGATCGCCTGAAACGCTCGGGGAGAGACGCCATTCTCCGTTTGGGTACACAGGTTTTCCTGCTTGTCGAGAGGGCAATCTTCGTTGCAAACCTGAGCGACGCGCCGGCCGGCCAGGTGGAGCGTGTCCTTGTTCATGTACTCGAGCTGGTCCGAGGCTCGGCGACAGAAATCGAGTTGGCCCAGGAAGAAGCCGAGGGCGCCGAGGACGTCGGTCGGCACCTGGATAGTGCGGATTTCCTGATCAGCCTGATCCAGTTCCTCGGGCCGAAACACGATGTCGTCCGGAACGAATTCCTCAGCCGAACGTGCCGTGGCGAGCCGCTGCGACAATACGCCCAGGTGCTGCGAATGAAACGGTGAACAGCGAACCACCACGTCGATTCGATCCTTCAGAGCGTCGATGACGGGAAATGTTCCGCCGCCCATTTCGTCGTTGGCGGTGAGAAACCAGGCAGACCGACCTGTCGTAATGATCTGCCCGTGCATTTCCGCGTAACCTTCAGCCATGAGCGACAACAGCGCCGACTGCGTCTTCGTGGGAATGCGGTTGTATTCGTCAATGATTTTGACTCGCATCGGAATCCAGTCCCGCCACGCGACCGGGATCTTGTCGCCGGCTTTGGCCCGCATCAACTCACTGGGGAGAGGAGTGCCGAGCAAATCGTGGATCGTCAGCTGTGGATGCCCATGTTGGATTGAGTGGCGCAAGGTCTCCAGCGAATATCCCGCCAGGAGGCCCATGAGCGTCGCAACCGAAGTCTTGCCTCGACCTGGTGCGCCGAGAAATACCATGCGCCGGCCCGTCATGAGGGTCAAGAGCGGCAATAGTATGAACGACGAATAACCTGGCTCATCGTGAAGGTCGACGAAATGCTCGCCGCGCTGGATTCTCCTCGCGTGGCCGAATTCGACATCGGAATACGGAGATAGAATGGCCGTCTCAACGATCCAGTGGTAGGCCCGGCGGAACTTTTCCGACAAATCTCCTTGCTGCACCGGCGCGATTTGCAGTGCCCCGCCCGCTGAGACTAGCGCTCGCCCTTTCAACCAGGCCTGAATTAGGGTGTCTGAGTTCATGACTAAACGCCGCTTCAGACGAATTCGGAAAGAGTCATAGCCTAGCGAATTCTATTGGCAATCGGCCGCCTTTACCAGGAACGGGAGCCGCAACGGCTTTCTGGGCGGAATCACCACCATCCTCGAACCGTCTTTCCGAGTTCCTTGTTAGCCCGTCCCCCGACCAACGACACGAGACCCCTTGCGCGGGGCCTCGTGACAGACGGTGTTGCGTTCGAGCGCCGTTGCGGCGCGGAGTCGTCAGGTACCCGATGCGTCCGCCGTAGTCCGTAGCGAGAAGCGGCCCGGCGCCGCCTTGACGAAGCGCGCTTGATCACACGTAACCGTTCACCACTTTTCCTGAAAACTGTCGCAGCTGACAGACGCCTGGGTTGCTAGCCCTCAAGTAAGCGAAGTCGCCTCGACCCTTTCGCGTGAATTCGTGAAAACCTCGAAATCCTCCAGCGGTTTCCAGGGTTTGAAGAGTAGCCAAACCTTCCAAACCCGAACACCGCGAGGGATTTCGAGTGAAACCAACTGTAACCCGAAAACTGGCCCGTCGCAAGCGCCGCCTCCAGCGCCGCCTCGACAAAACCAAGCTCGGCGACTGCCGCAAACCCATGTTCAGCGCACGCAACATCGATTACCAACTGAGCGACCGCTGCCGCGGCCTCAGCCACGGCGGCATCGGCGCCATCCACCTCCTGGCACGCCACCTCGGCTTGATCGACGCCATCGATGACCGCTTGCACCTCCTCAAGATCCACCTGCCCTTCCACGAGTCCGATCATGTCCTCAACTTCGTCTACAACGCCCTGTGCGACGGCACCTGTTTGCAAGACATCGAGCTGCGCCGACACGACGAAGTCTTTCTCGACGCCCTCGGCGCCCGCCGCATCCCCGACCCCACCGCGGCCGACGTGCAGACGCTCCAGGAGAGCTTCGACGACATCCGCATCAAGGTTTGGGCCCAACAGCCGCACGCCTTCTTGGCGCAGGCCACCATCGACATGGACGGCACTCTGGTGGCCACCAGTGGTGAATGCAAACAGGGCATGGATATCGCCTACGATGGCACCTGGGGCTACCACCCCTTGGTGCTGAGTCTGGCCAACACCCACGAAGTCCTGCGCGTCGTCAATCGCTCGGGCAATCGGCCGTCGCACGAGGGGGCGGCCGAGCAGGTGGACCAGATCCTGGACGTCTGCTTCCGCGGCGGCTTCCGCACGGTGTTGTTGCGCGGCGACACCGACTTCTCGCAGACGGCACACCTCGACCGCTGGAACCAGAGCGGCCGCGTCACCTTTATCTTCGGCTACGACAGCACGGCCAACCTCAAAGACCTGGCGGACGCCCTGCCGGAGGGCGCTTGGCGGCCGTTGCAACGGCCCGCGCGCTACACCGTCAAGACGCAGCCACGACAACGGCCCGACCAGGTCAAAGAGCAGATCGTGGTGGCGCGGGCGTTCGAGAACCAGAAGTTGCAGTCGGAAGACGTCGCCGAGTTCGACTATCAGCCGACGGCTTGCCGGCAGGCCTACCGCCTGGTGGTGGTGCGCAAGAACCTCTCGGTCGAGAAAGGCGAGCAGGTGTTGTTCGCCGACATCCGCTACTTCTTTTACCTGACCAACGATTGGGGTCCGGAGGCCCACGAGGTGGTGTTCGCGGCCAACGACCGCTGTAACCAGGAGAATCTGTTGGCGCAGTTGCACGGCGGTGTGCGGTCGCTGACGGCGCCGGTGGATAACTTGGTGAGCAACTGGGCGTACATGGTGATGACGGGCTTGGCCTGGAACTTGAAGGCGTGGTTTGCCTTGCTGTTGCCGGAAGAGCCGGGCCGCTGGCAAGCCAAGTACCGGGCCGACAAGCTGTGGGTACTGCGGATCGAGTTCAAGACGTTCGTGAACGCCTTCGTGCGCCAGGCGTGCCCACTCGTGCGCACGGGCCGCAAGCTGGTGTACCGGTTGTTGGCGTGGAACCCGTACCAACCGATCTTCTTCCGGCTGGTGTCGGTGCTGCGTTGTTGACGGCCGCAGCCACGAAGTCGGAGTCCGGATGCTCCGATCCGCCACGGCAACAAGAGCGACCCCGCAGAGAGGCGTGTGTGACATGGGACGACCAATAATCGGGCAGAAACAAACTACCCGAACGAGGGCCGTGTGGGGCAGAATGCGTACATTGCCTGAGACATTCCGCTGCGATTCGAGGCGGAAAACCTCGCTTGTTTAAGGACTAGTGCCCTGGGCACCATCGCCGCGTTGGAGCAGGAGGTGAGTACGGCCTTGCAACCAGCCCACGCCGAGGCACTGGCGGCGGTCCAGGAAGCCGCCGTCAAGAATGTGGATGAAACCAGTTGGAAAGAAGCCGGCAAAAAGCGTTGGTTGTGGGTGGCTGCTACCAGCAGCGTCGCGGCCTTCATCATTCATGGTAAGCGTAGCGTGTTAGGTCTGGCCACGTTGCTGAGCAACACCATCCGGGGCATCCTCTGCTCCGACCGCTGGAGCGTCTACGCCTGCTGGCCGGTATTGCTGCGCCAGGTGTGCTGGGCCCATCTCCAACGCGACTTCCAAAAATGTTTGGAACGCGGCGGTGCGGGGGCGTTCGTTGGCCGCGAAGGTCTGAAGGCCGTCCGCAAGGTCTTCAAGGCCTGGCACCTGTTCCGCGGCGGCGGGCTGTCGCGCGCCCAATTGCAAGACCGACTCAGTCCGCTCGCGCGACACCTCCGCCAGGTGCTCGACGCTGGGTGTAGCTGCGCGGATAGCAAGACGGCCAACTTTTGCACCAACCTGGTGGCCTTGGAGCCGGTGCTGTGGCGCTTCGTGGTCACCGAAGGAGTCGAGCCGACCAACAACCATGCCGAGCGCGTCCTGCGCCGCGGTGTGTTGTGGCGGAAAATCTCGTTCGGCTGCCACAGCGCCGCCGGCTGCCGCTTCGTCGAACGTATGCGGACCGTCACGCAAACCCTGCGCTTGCAAGATCGAAACATCCTGCCCTTCTTGATCGAAGCCGTCCATAATCACCGAGCCGACTTGCCCAGTCCGTCCCTCCTGC
>JBBQPD010000128.1:0-10385 GCA_038331535.1 Gemmatales bacterium
GATCGGCTGCGCTTCCTGCGCGTCTATCTCGCCTGGGGCCTGCACGGTAAGACGGGTTGGAAGGAATGGTGGCGCGAAATCGCGGCGGCGACGCGAATCAAGGTCTAGCGCAATCGGCGCAGAGGTCGGGTTCTGGGCTGATGCGCCGCTTGCGGCTTAGCGGCTTCCCTCGCTAAGCCGCAAGCGGCAGACGGAGGAATCAATGCACACGCGCTGGGTCATCGGCCTGGCTTCCGGTTCGAGCGCCGACGGTGTGGACGCCGCCCTCCTGGAGACGACGGGCGTCGGCCTGAGTCTGCGCGTCCGTCTGCTGCACGCCATCCATCAGCCCTATGCCGCCGAGCTGCGCGACTTGATCCGCCGCGTGGCCCACCAACCGGGTGAGGCGCGCGCGGCGGCACTACTGCACCGCCTGCTCGGGGAGACGTTCGCGGCGGCGGCGACGGCCGTCGCCGACCAGGCCGGCCACAGTCTCCAGAAGGTGCTTTGCGTCGCCTGCCCCGGCCACACCGTCTGGCACGACACTGACGGCCGCTTTCCGTCCACGCTCGCTCTCGGTATGTCGGCGGTCGTGGCGGAACGGCTGGGCGTTACCGTCGTCGGCGACTTCCGCGCCCGCGACGTGGCCGCCGGCGGCCAGGGCGTTCCGCTGGCCGCGCTGCCCGACTACCTCCTCTTTCGCCACCCCGGCGAGAACCGGTTATTGCTGCACCTCGGCGGCCTGGCCCGCGTCGTCTATCTGCCCGCGAACTGCCGGCTGCCCGAGGTCGTTGGCTTTGAGGCCGCGCCGTGCAACGCCTTGCTCGACGCCCTCATGCGCCAGCTGACCGGCGGCCGGGAGGCGTTCGACCCAGGCGGCAAACACGCCGTCCAGGGGAAGTGTCTCGAACCGCTCCTGAACGAGTGGCTCGACCATCCGTACCTGGCGCGCCGCCCGCCCAAGGCGCTGCCGCGGCAACTCTTCGCCGAGTCGTTCGCCGACGACGCGGTTCGGCAGACGCGCCTGCTCGGCGGCGGCCTGCACGACCTGCTCTGCACGGCGACGCATTTCGTCGCCCGCAGCATCAGCATGGCGCTGAAGCGCTTTCTGCCGCCGGAGCGCACCATCGACCGCGTCCTGCTCAGCGGCGGCGGCGTGCGCAACGGCCTGCTCTGGAACCTGCTGGGCCAGCAATTCCCGCAGCAAACGCTGGCCCCGACCGACGAGGTCGGCGTGCCGGCGCGGGTGCGCAAGGCGCTCTCATTCGGAATGTTGGCGGCGTTGACGCTGGATGGAGTGGCAGCGAATGTGCCGTCGGCAACGGGTGCGGCCGGTTCGCGCTTGCTCGGCAGCATCACGCCGGGATCGCCCGCGAACTGGGCGCGCTGCCTCGCCTGGATGGCAGCCCTGACGCCGTCGGAAACTACGGCGGCATGAAAATACAAGATTAACCACAGAGGCACAGAGGACACGGAGAAAGACAAACGAAAGGAATAATAAGCAGTGTCACCGCTTGCGGCTTAGCGGCGTTTGACCGCTAAGCCGCAAGCGGAGACACTACCTTCCTTTTCTCTTCTCTGTGTCTCTGTGCCTCTGTGGTTAATCTTTGATTCGCGAGCGTTCCCACTCCTTGCGCACTTGCGTCAGGCCGTAGGCGCATAGCTCGAACTCGTCGCTGAGGCGGCGCAGCACCGGCGCCTCTTCGCGGTAGTCGTCGCCCTCGAACGTGCTGGCGATGAAGTAGGAACGCTTGCCCTGGGCGCAGTAATCGACGAAGTGGTCCTTGCGGTATTCCGAGCGCAGTTTCTTCAGCGCTTCGGGATAGACGCCGGTCCAGAACAGGGCGAAGTCGCCGATGTGGCGGTGTATTTCGCGGCGGGTGCGGCCTTGCGGCGGCATCGCCTCGGCCTCGACCACCATGTCCACCACCTCTTCGAGCTGCTTGCCCGCGACATCCTTGAGCCGATAGACGGCATTCATGTGGATGAAGCGCGACAGCAGTCCCGACAGGTAGTCGGTCAACGGCGGGTCGGCGACCCCGAGGGTTTCGATAAACGTGTGTTCGGTCAACCCGGCAAAATGCCGGCGAAGAGGATGGTCCGGTTGAGGAGACCACATGGAATGGCCCTCTGTTCTGTTCCGTAGAGGCCCGCCGTCCCTGGCGGTTCCGCATCTGCTATTCTAAGACCATGCCAGAAAGAGTCAAACCCAAAGAAAAATGAATCGCTCTCTCCTGTTTACGTTTCGCGCGGTCCGCGCGAAACGTAAACAGGAAGGAGCAACCCATTACTGCACCGTTACTTCCAGAATCCCTCCCGCTGCGGCGCCGCCGTTTCCGCCTTTTCGCCCAGGTATTCCGACAGCGCGGTTTCGATCGCGGCCCAGGCTGCGCCGATTGCCGTGTCGTCCGGGACACTCTGTGACAGTGCCTCGACACTGAGCAGTGCCTCGCCCAGCTGCGCGACAGCGGAGTGCCGGTCGCCGCCAGTCATCAGGTCGCGGAAGAGTGCCTGAAGGTCGGCGCTACGCCCCAGGAGGAAGGCGAGCCGCGCCCCCCCAACCGCTGGCGTTTCGCGCAGCTCGCGCAGAATCTCGCGGACGCGCTGGCGGAACGGCTCACGATCGAGCGTGGGAAGCTCCGGCGTGCCACGGAACCAATCGAGCAGCCGCTCAATCCAGCTGCCACCCGTGGACTTCTTTGACTGCCGCTCCAGCTTGTTGGTCCGGGCTTTCCAGCTCGGCGCTTGCGCGGGCGCTGCCGAAGCGGCCCCTCCCGCCCGCGCTCGGTCGGACGAACTCGGCGCGGACTGTGGAGCCGCGGCCTCGTCCTCTGCCATCTCCATGCAGCGATCCATGTCGGGTTCGCCGGGATCGTAATCGGTGGTAGTCGTGTCGTCCATTGCCGCTGCGGCCGGCGGACACGGCATCGAGGCGCAGAACATCGCCGGCGGCATCGCCCCGGTGGGAGGGACAGACAGACAACTTCTGGCCAGCAATTGGTCCTCCCAACCCGCCGGCATCTCCACCGGTTGCGTCACCTGATGCACCTCGCCCCCGGCGTTCACCACGGCGGCCCGATCCACGGCGACGAACGACGTGAAGCGACACAGGACGCCGAAGCGCAGCGACACACGGACGATCTGCTTCTCCAGCGTTTCACGGTCCGCGCCAATGGCATAGCGGTCTTCCATCTCGCGAAGGCTGCCGCGCGCCCAGACGGCCGAGAGCGCCGGCACCTCCGCCGTGCGCGGCGCCGCCTCCGACGACCAGGGCTTGCCGGCCGCGTCCGTCGCCCGCACGGCGATGCTCCCCTTCGGCGCTCCGCGATAGCGCCCATAGATCATGACAGGTACACCCGCGAACAGGTCCGGCAGCCGCGCCGGCGTCACGCTGCCCGGCATCACCTCTAGCTTGAACGGCTCGATCCGCAGGTTCGTCAGCACCGGCGCGCCGATACGGCGGTGCAGGCCGTCCATCACTTCGTCGAGCCGGGCTTCCGATTCGACGAGGTCGCTCGCCCCGCCGCCGAGGTCTGCCAGGCGCTTGAGGAAAGCCGCATTGACGGCCGTGTCGATGCCGAGCGTGAAGACGCGCACGCCCCGCAGACGCTTGCCGAGGTTCTTCAAAATCTGGTCTTCATTCCCCACCTGACCGTCGGTTACCAGTACCAGGATGCGGTCGCGGTCGCCGCTCTCGCGCGTCAATTCGCGCACCGCCGCGTCGAGCGGCTGGGCCATCTCGGTGCCGCCACGGGATTCGATCTTCGCCAGAAACTCCGCCGCCTGGTAACGGCGGCGGTCGGTCGCGGCCACAAGTGTCAGGCCATCGAAACTGGGCGGCGTCTCGATGCGGTCGTCGAACGCCAGCACGGTGAAGCGGTCGCGGTCGGTCAACGCTTCGACCATCCGCGCCAATGCCCGCCGCGCCGCCACCATCTTCCAACCGTCCATGCTGCCGGAGCGGTCCAGCACGAAGACGATGTCGCGCGGCTTGACCGCCCCATCGCTGTAAGTCGGCGGAACCAGCGTCAGCGCGAAGGTGCCTTCGTCGCCCTGCCCATCCGGTTGTACCGCCAGCGACGTGCGCACCTGTCCCCCGGCGACGCGGAAACGCAGCACGAAATCGCGGTCGAGCCGTTCACCCGGTTGCAAGACGAAGCGCCGGCCCTGTGCGCCTGACTCTTCCTGGACCGTGTGCAGGCTGGCACGGAAATCGCCCGCTTGCAGGTCCGATTCGGGGAAATCGACGCTCAACGACAGCCGCACCGGGTTCGGAAACCCCGGCAGCAGCACGGGAGGGCTGATGCGCGAAGCGTCGGGCACGGCATCGGTGTCGGGCGCGACGCCGTCGCCGACCGACGGGCCGGGCAGCGGCACGCCGGGGATGTAACGCGGAGCGACGACCAGCGGAAAGCGGAACGTCGCCTCGCCGTCGGCGTAGGGCAGTGGGCCGGCGAGCGTGAGGTGGACCGTCGCCGACTCGCCGGGAGGCAGGTTGCCGACGCGCATCGTGAAGACGCCCGGCCGCTCCTCCTCGGTGATGGCGGCGCGGTGCCCGGCGCGGATGGCGCTGTCGTATTCCTTGCGCGCCGCGCCGCGCTCCTTCAGCTGACCCTCGACGACCCGTCCCGCGACTTCCAGGCGGAAGCGCGTCACGGCGGCGCGATCGGGCAGCGGGAAAATGTACGTTGCTTCCAGCGGCTCCGAATGCGTGTTGACGAATGTCTGGCGCACCGCGACCTCGGCGATCAGGCCGGCGACGCGCGCCCGCACGTCCAGCTCTTTGAGCGGCAGCGGACCCTTCTCGGTGGTGAGCGTACCGAACCCGTCGTCCGCGTCGGCGGAGCGCCAGCGCGACACGTCCTCGTCGGTGAGCGTGGGGAGCATCGTCGTCATGTTGGATCCTCGCGTGGTGGAACAGGTAGTCGCTCATGAGCCGCGACCGTCAGGGGCGCTGGGCCCCGCGCTCCCTGACGGTCGCGGCTCGTTTGGCTCGTTCAATAGCCGCCGGACATTGAGCATCTTCAATAACGGCGCTGCGGCCGCGCGCAGTGCCGACAGGTCGTGATCGTCGAGTGCGCGCGTCGCCTCCAGAAGCAACGTGACGCCGTCGTCGAGTGGGACGGCCGCCAGCGTGCGCACCGTCTCCGGCACCGGGACCGGCGCCGCCCGCCAGAAGTCGAAGCGCCGTGGCTCGTCCACTTCGGTAGAAGCCGGTTGATCGGGAACGATCTCCGCCGGCAGTCCGGCGAGTTTCGCCAGCGCCGCGTTCGTCAACCCGACAAGCCGAGTCTGCACTTCCGTCAGCGGCAGGCCGCGCGCTTGCAGGCGCTTGATGGCCGCCAGTTGCAGCAGATGACGCCGGCCGTAGAGAGCGGTTCGGCCGCGCAGCACCGCCGGGCGGTCGATCAGCCCCAGCGTGGTGTAGTAGCGCACCGTGCGGCGGTCGGGTACGTCGCGCACCCGGCCGTTGCCCGCACCGGCATAGTCTACTGCCAGCGCCAGGGCGACCTGCGCACACAATTCGTCCAGGGTCCACAGCGGTTCAGTCGGCTTCATGGCACTGGCATTATAACAGTGTCATGTGACAGTGTCAAATAGAATGGACATGATTTGAATAGGATTTGGCACCAGGAGTTTTGGCGGCGATTGTTTCTTGCCAACGGACCAGCTATCTGTAATCGAGGGGTCGGCTTTTCACGCCGCCCAGAAAATGATCGAGGGACAACCATGATCCGAACCACGTTGACGCTGTTGCTGCTCGGCGGCTCCGCCTGCGCGGCGCCACTTGCCGATCCGGTCAAGGACACCGAAGTCCCGAAGGAGTTGCTCAAGGCGCGCCTCGACGCAGCCCGCGAGGTGTTCCGGATTGCCAAGGCTGAAGCCGATGCCGGGAGTAGGCAGATGGAAGACGTACCGCAGTGGTCGCTCCGCCTCCTCGAAGCGGAACGGGCACTGGCTACGACGCGCGACGAACAGTTGGCCCTCTGTCGCCAGCATGTCGAACGGATGCGGGAATTCGAGAGGGTACAGAAGGCCCGTCTCGATGCGAGCCGTCTTTCGCCGAGAGAATACGCCGCCGCGCAGTACTTCCGCGCCGAAGCTGAGATTATTCTCGCGCGCGTTGAAGGCAAGAAGTGACCGCCGTTGGAGACGCCGCATGAACCGCCGTCATTTCCTCGCCGCCCTGGCGGGGTCGGCCCTGGCGCCGCAAACCGGCTGGAGCGACGGACCGCCGCCGGTCGCGCGCCTGACGCGCGACGGTTCGTTCAAACAGCACCTGCACTGGTCTCCCGACGGCAAGCGCTTTCTCTTCACGCGCATCCACGAAGGCAAGATGGCTCTGTGGGTGATGAACGTCGATGGGGAAGATCTGAAGCCGCTGCTCGCGCCCCAGCCGAACACGCCGCACTTCGACGGCCACTGGTCGCCGGACGGTAAACGGGTCGTCTTCGTCCTCGACATCCTGCAGGGCACCGACGGCAAATTGCAGATCAACACCGCCAACGCCGACGGCAGCGACAGCAAAGTGCTGATCCCCCACAAGGCGTTCGAGGAAGCGCCGCGCTGGTCTCCCGACGGCAAGCGCATCGCCTGGGTCAGCGCGCGGGACGGCAACCAGGAGATTTACACGATCGGCCTCGACGGCAAGGACATGAAACGGCTGACGAACGAGATCGCGCTGGACAACAACCCGGCCTGGTCGCCCGACGGCAAGCAGCTGGCATTCGCCAGCGCCCGCAGCGGCAACTTCGAGATTCACGTCATGAACGCCGACGGCGGCAACGTGCGCCGACTGACGAACAACCCGGCGTTGGACTACTGGCCCGCCTGGTCGCCGGACGGCAAGCGGCTCGCCTTCACTTCCAACCGCGACGGCAATTATGAAATCTACGTCATGAACGCCGACGGCTCGGCGGCGCGAAACCTGACGCGCCACCCGGCGCAGGACAACTTCGCGACCTGGTCGCCGGACGGCAAGAAGATCGCCTTCATCTCCAATCGCGACGGTGGACATGACGTGTATGCGATCGAAACGGCGTGAAGAATTGGGCTTACTGAGTCCAGCGTAGTCCGTGCTCGGTAGTGCGTCCGCTTGCGGCTTAGCGGGCATCCCCCGGTAAGCCGCAAGCGGCAAACGGACCACTGCCCAACCTTCGTCTCATTTGCTTTTAATCTCCGTCTCATCATATAATAATCTATTGGCCTGTATTATTGCGAAGGTGATACAGGCTCCGCGTCCATGCCCACCTGCCTGTAGTGCACTCCTGACGATTGCGGGGTGCAGTCGAACATCCTGTTCGCCATCCCACCCGCCTCCCGATCGCAGCACCCGCCCTGTTCGCATAGCGAGAAAAAAAGCGATGCCGTATCTAATTCCACTATTTGGGCTGGTCCTGGTTTGCACGCTGTTGGGGCTGTTGCAGTTGCTGAGTCGTTCCCCCAGGATACTCTCAATCCCGGCTCTGGTGCTGGGAGCCTGGGGCGTGGCGGGCTTGCTACTCTTCCGAAGCAATCCCACGTGGTGGATGCCGTCGCTGGCGCTGGCTGGGATCGTGTTGATGCTGCGGGCGCTGCGAACCGAACGCTTGCACGCTCTTCTCGGCAATCCCGTCTTGCAAGGGCTGGTGTTCCTGCTCGCTGGCCCCGGTTTGCTGATTACCGCGGCCGCATTTTCGCCGGAACCGCCCGAGTTTCTCCCTGCTCCCAGCCTCAACAAGACCGTGCCGGTGGCGAAGACTCGTCCGGAATCCGAGATGCCTAGGACGGACAAGGGCAGACTCGTGCCTCTCTATTCCGCACAAGACGGCGGGCCGGATGTGCTGGACGAACCGATTCTCATCCGCCACTTCGCCGAGACGGCCAGCGTGATTCGTACCGCAAAAGCCGACTTGAGCTATAACTGCCACGGCTGGGTGTTCACGGGGGGTAAGGGCTGGGTAACTCCGCAGGGAGTGGAGTCAATCCTCTGCGACAACGACTACCATGAGGTGGATCGGCCGAGTGCCGGTGACCTGATCGTTTACTACGAGGGCGGCGAAATCGAGCACACCGGCGTGGTGCGCGTGGCTGAGGCCGACGGGCTTGTACTCGTTGAGAGCAAATGGGGCTGGGAGGGGCGCTTTATTCATGCCCCTGAGAATCAGCCCTGCGGCAACGAGTTTCGCTATTATCACAGCGATCGATCGGGCCATCACCTGCGCAACCTGGGGGCGGAATCGGACTACCTGCCTATCAGGGAACGGTCTCCTGCCGGGCAAAGGCTACCCGTTAAATCTGCTGCAAGTCCTGTGTCCGCGGCAAATCGTCGAGGTTGCGCAACTTGAACAACGACAGGAAGCGCGGCGTCGTGCTGTAGCTCACTTCTTTCTTGTTGGCCTCGCCGCGCTGCAAGGAAACCAACCCCAGTCGCACCAGTTGCCGCAACGCCGCGCCCGAGTCGGCGCCGCGCAGGCTATCCACTTCCAGTTTCGTGAGCGGTTGCCGATACGCCACCAGGGCCAGCACGGCCAGCACGACGGGCGAGAGCCGCGCCTCACGTGTCGAGCCGTACAATCGGTCCAGCACCGGCCTGAAGCGCGGCAGCAGCGCCATTTCGTAGCCGCTGCCGCGGAAGTGAACACGGTAGGGGCGACCTTGTTGGCGATAGTCGCGGTTCATGCCGTCGATCAGCGGGGCCAACTGCTCCGCAGTCAATCCGCGCACCGCCTCGGCGGCGCGTTCCGGCGTCAGCGGAGCGCCGCCGATGAATAACAGGGCCTCGACGATGCGCACGAGCGGCGGCGGCGCGGCTTCGGCCGGCGACGCCTCTCCTGTCCAGACCTCCGAAGCGAGTGTTTCGTTCAGCACGACCGGATTCTCCCACGCGCACGTCGTTTTCCTGGCTCGCCAGGCCGTCACCTAATCATTACAGAACTTTCGATCCGCCAGCGCTTGATTCCTGGTATGTCCATATTCGCGCCGGCGTTTGACTGACCGGGTTTCCGACCTATCCTTCAGCGCCGACCGCGGCGTAAACCGTTTAGGTATCAGAAGATCGTGACGGTTGTTCGTCTGACAGCCGCAAAATTACGCTCGGGAAAGAGGTGGGCGCTGTGGATCGAACCGGTCTCTGGCAGGCGGACGAGTTCGCTCCGCTCACCGCAGCGGCGGACAGCGGCTGTCCTCCGCTCGCACGGTTCCTGAACGCGCTGCGCGAGAGCCGACTGCTGGAACCGAGAGAGCTGAGCGGCTTCCTCGCGGAACGGCCCGGCCTGCGCGAAGACGACACACCCGTCGTCATCGACGCCCTCGTCACCCGCGGCCTGCTCAACGAATACCAGGCCCGGCGCGTCCTGTCCGGGCAGACCTTCGGTCTCGTCCTCGGCAATTACCGGATCGTCAACTGGCTCGGCGCCGGCGGCATGGGCGTCGTGTACAAGGCCGAACACATTCACATGAAGCGGCCAGTCGCCATCAAGGTGATGGTCGCCGAGGCCGACTCGAACGCCCTCTTTCTGGAGCGTTTCCGCAGCGAGATGCAGGCGCTGGCCACCCTGCACCACCCGAACATCGTCCTGGCTTTCGACGCCAGCGAGGTCGCCGTTCCCGGCACGCCCGACGAGGTCATGCGCTACCTCGTGATGGAATACGTGCAAGGGAAGAACCTCGAACAGTTGGTGCTCGAAGACGGGCCGCTGCCGATCGCCGTGGCCTGCGACTATGTGCGCCAGGCGGCGAGCGGACTGCGGCACGCCTACGAGCACGGCCTCGTCCATCGGGACATCAAGCCTTCAAACATGCTGGTGGAAATCGCCTCGACGGAAGCCGACGGCGCGTCGCTCAACGGGCGGATCAAGATCCTCGATTTCGGCCTGGCCCGCGTCTGCCGCCGCCGTTACACCGAGGCGCACGTCGTCCTGGGCACGGTCGATTACATGGCTCCGGAGCAGGCGCGCGACGCCCGCTCGGTGGACATTCGCGCCGACATCTACGGCCTGGGCGGCACGCTGTACTGGCTGCTGACGGGCCAGAAACCGTTTCCCGGCAACCGCTCGCCACTGGAAGAACTGCTGGCCCGCCAGCACGAGTCGCCGGCCATGCCGCGCTCGCTGCGCGCGGATATTCCCGTCGATCTGGAGGCCATCATCTGCCAGATGATGGCCCGCGATGCCAACGACCGCTACCCGACGCCGCTGGCTGTCATCGCCGCGCTCAACGATTTCATGGAGCCGAGTGCGTACGGCACCGACCCCACCCAGAGCCTGAGCTGGCGCGAGGGGTCGGCGCGCGGCGTGAGCGGACTCATCGACTTCGGAGGCTTGCCGGAAGGCGACTCAGAGGCGAACCTGCGCCGCGTCCTGGTCGTGTCGCCGCGCGGCGTCTGCCGGGCGACGTGCCGCAGTGCCCTGAAAGAGCACGGCATT
>JBBQPD010000129.1:0-10378 GCA_038331535.1 Gemmatales bacterium
CCCCCTTCCCAAATCCGTTTTTCAAATATAAATGCACCCCCAATTCTGTACCCAAACCGTGTTTAACACCCCCCCGCCCCGCTCCCGTTTTGGTTGGTTTTTCTGTGCCCCACCCTGCGGGCCGCGGCTCGTGAGGAGGCCAAGATTGTCATTGGGACTTCGCTATGCCCGACCGGCTCGTGATGACCGGCGTCGCCAAGCGCTTCGGTTCGACGCAGGCGCTGGCCGGCGTCGAGCTGGCGCTGCGGCCGGGCGAGGTCCACGCCCTCGTCGGCGAGAATGGGGCGGGCAAATCGACGCTGATGAAAGTGCTCAGCGGCGCCGAACGTCCGGACGCCGGCCAGATGTTGCTCGACGGCGTGCCGTTCTCCCCGACCGGGCCGCAGGACGCGCGCCGCCACGGCGTCGCCATGGTCTACCAGGAACTTACGCTGGCCCCGCACCTGACGGTCGAGGCCAACATCCTGCTCGGCATGGAGCCGTCGCGCTGGGGATTTTTGCTACGCGACGAAGGCCGTCGCCGCGTTCGCGATGCGCTCGCCGTCCTCGAACATCCGGAGATTCGGCCGGAGAGTTCCGTCGCCGGTCTGAGTCCGGCGGCCCAGCAACTCGTGGAGATCGCCCGCGCCCTCCTTTTGGACGTGCGGCTTCTCGTCCTCGACGAGCCGACCAGCTCGCTGACGCAGGACGACGCCCGCCGGCTGTTCGCGCTGGTGCAGCGATTGCGCCAGCGCGGCGTCACCGTGGTGTACATCTCGCACTATCTCGAAGAAGTCCGTCTAATCGCCGACCGCTTCACTGTGTTGCGCGACGGCCGCAGTGTCGGCGGCGGCATCGTTAGCGATTTCTCGACCGAGCGCATCATCGAAATGATGGTCGGCCGCAGTCTCGCCGAGCAGTTTCCGCATGTGCCGCATCAGATCGGCGAACCAGTGCTGACGCTCCGCGACGTCGCTACGACACCCGGTTCAGCCGGCGTGAATCTCACCTTGCATCGGGGCGAGATCCTCGGCCTGGCGGGCATTGTCGGCGCGGGGCGGACTGAGCTGTTGCGAGCGGTCTTCGGCCTCGATGACGTGCGCAGCGGCCGCATCATCGTGCGGTCGGTCGAGGGGACGGCCAGCCCGCGCCGGCGCATCGAGCAAGGGGTCGGCCTGCTCAGCGAGGACCGCAAGGGCGAAGGGTTGGCCCTGGATCAGACCATCGGGGATAATCTGACCTACAGCAGATTGCAGTCGTACAGCCGGTTCGGCTGGCTCGATCTCGGCCGCCGCCGGCGCGCGGCGGCCGACTGGCTGGCGCGCCTGCGCGTGCGCTGTGCCGGGCCGGAGCAGGCCGTCGGCGAGCTGAGCGGCGGCAATCAACAGAAGGTCGCGCTGGGCCGCTTGCTGCACCAGGAAGCCGACGTTCTTCTGCTGGACGAGCCGACGCGGGGCGTGGACGTGGGCAGCAAGGCGGAGATTTATCGCCTGATCGGCGAGCTGGCGGCGCAGGGCCGGGCAGTCCTGTTCGTCAGCAGTTACCTGCCCGAACTGCTCGGCGTCTGCGATCGGCTGGCCGTGATGGCGCGCGGCCGGCTCAGCGCCGTGCGGCCGGTCCATGAGTGGTCCCCCGAGCAGGTGATGGCGTTCGCGACGAGCGGGTAACGGTCCGAAGGCGAGTCCCCGATGAATCAAGACCCTGACACGAACATCCAGCCAGACAGGCCGGCGGGCTTCAGCGCCAGTCCGGAACGAGAGCCGGCGGAGCTCGGCACGCCGTATCCCGCACTCCGCATTTCTCCCTGGCGTCTCCCCGGCCCGATCCTCGGTTTGCTGTTGATCCTGGCTCTGTTCACGCTCCTGATGAATTCGAGCGGAGAACTTTGGAATTTCCTGAGCCTGCGAAACCTCCAGGGGATATTGCACGAATGCCGTATCCCCGCCGTCGTGTCTCTGGGCATGCTGCTGATTATCATCACCGGCGGCATCGATCTCTCGGTTGGATCGGTCGTGGCCCTGGTCACGGTCGTCGCGATGCAGGTATATCGCCTGCTCGAAGCGCACGGCTTCTCCTCCGAGTTGACCAGCCTCGGAGCGGTCGTTTCGGGGCTGATGGTCGGTTCACTCTGCGGCCTGACGAACGGTCTGGCCATTACCCGTCTGAAGGTCAGTCCGTTCGTGGTCACCCTGGGAATGATGAGCATCGCCCGCGGAGTGGCTTACTGGCTCTCCGTGCGCACGATCGTCCCCTTCCGCGGCGCCCGCCCGGGCTGGGTTACCTCCCTAGGCACGTCGCGGGTTGATTTCCTGTTGGTCAGTCCGGGCGTGTGGATCACCGTTCTGCTGGCGCTGGGGATTGCTGTTTTGCTGCGCTACACGGTCTTCGGCCGGCACTGTTACGCCGTCGGTTCCAACGAGGCCACGGCTCGCCTGTGCGGCATCAACGTCGGGCGGACGAAGATCCTCGTTTACACGCTAAGCGGTCTATTAACGGGATGGGCAGGCATTCTGGCCTTCGCCCAGGGCACCAGCGGCAATCCGGGCAGCAGCGCCGGACTGGAGCTTGACGTGATCGCAGCGGTCGTCATCGGCGGCGCCAGCCTGGCCGGCGGGCAGGGGACGGTTGGCGGTACGCTCCTGGGCGTGCTGATTCTCGGCGTGCTGGAGAACGGCGTCAATTTCAGCAAAGCGGCGGTCGAGGTGAAGTACATCCTGATCGGCGCCATCGTCGTGATTAACACGGCGCTGAGCCAGTGGCAGCGGCGTCGGCAGGCATGAGCGCATGAAAAAACCCCGTTGAACTGCCCTTGCGAGCCGAACAACGGGGCCGGAACAGAGAAGAGGCCGACCTACCCTTCCGGAGTATGATATGGGATGATAATAAACGACTTGACGGCGATGTCAAGATGAAAAAGAGAAAAATTATCGAATTGCCGCTTGCGGCTCGGCGGCACCGGACCGCCAAGCCGCAAGCGGCAACGATACGGAATCGAGTCATCGTAATGCCGCGTATTCTTCAGCTGCCGCCCCTGGTCGTGAACAAGATCGCCGCCGGCGAGGTCATCGAACGACCCGCCAGCGTCGTCAAGGAGCTGCTCGAAAACTCCATCGACGCTGGCAGCCGTCGTATCGACGTGGAAGTCGAACAGGGCGGCGTCGAGCGCATCGCGGTCATCGACGACGGCTGCGGCATTCACCCCGACGATCTCGAACTCGCCTTTTCCGCGCACGCCACGAGTAAACTGCACGACGCCGACGACCTGTTTCGCATCGGCACTCTCGGCTTCCGCGGCGAGGCGCTGGCGTCCGTCGGCGGCGTGGCCCAGGTGGCGCTGCAGTCGCGGCCGCCGGAGCTTGACACGGGCAGCGCGCTGACCTGCCACGGCGGAACCCTGAGTGAACGCCGGCCCTGGAACGGCGCCGCCGGCACGCGCGTCGAGGTGAAGCACCTGTTCTACAACACGCCCGTCCGCCGTAAATTCATGCGCACGCCCGCGACCGAGATGGGCCACGTCAGCGAGACGTTCACCCGGCTGGCGCTGGCCCACAGCAAGCCGGTGCGCGATCCCGGCCTGCACCTGACGCTGCGGCACAACAACAACCCGGTCTACGACGTGACGGCGACGGCGACGCTGCTCGACCGCATCAGCCTGTTCTTCGGCGAGGAGGTGAGCGGCCAGTTGTACCTTCTCAACGCGAAGCAAGGACCGGCGACGCTCAACGGCTACCTCGCCGATCCGGCCTGCGACCGCGGCCACGCCCGCATGCAATACCTGTTTCTCAACGGTCGCTGGATTCGCGACCGCAGCCTCGGCCACGCCGTCCAGGAGGCGTATCGCGGCCTGCTCATGACGGGGCGATACGCCGTGACGTTCCTGTTCCTGACGCTGCCGCCGGACCAGGTCGATGTGAACGTGCATCCGACCAAATCCGAAGTGCGTTTCCGGGACGCGCAGGCGGTGTATCATCTCGTCTTCAGCGCCGTGAAAGACCGACTGCGGCGCGAAAACCTGGTGCCGCGCTTGCAGGCGCCGATGCCCACGATGTCGATGCGACCGACGACTGACAGCGGCTTGTTCGCGCGTCCGGCGCAGGAAATCGCACGTCCCGCGCCCGCCGAGCCGTGGTCGCTATCGGCGCCGCCGTCCCCCGCGCCGGCGCTGCCGTTTACCGCCGCGACGAATCCGCGCCCCGTTGCGCCGCCGGAAGCGCCGCCTGGCCGCGAACCCGCTGCCGAAAGCCACGCATCCCACCCGGCCGCTGCAACCGTAGCCGACATACAAGAGGTCGCGCACGCCGCACTTCGCACGCCGCACGCCGCACTTTCGGAGAAGGTCATTCAGCTGTACGACGCCTTTCTCGTCCTGGAGACGGATCGCGGTATGCTCGTCATCGACCAGCATGCCCTGCACGAGCGCATCTTGTTCGACCAGCTGTCGCGGCGCATGCGCGCCGGGCCGCTGGAGACGCAGCGGCTACTCATTCCGGAGCCGGTTGACTTGAGCGCCGAGCAGGCCGCGCGCGTACTCGAGCACCGCGAGGCGCTGTCCGAGTTGGGACTAAACGTGGAAGACTTCGGCGGCGGAACGATCCTGTTGACGAGCTGTCCGACGCTTCTGGGCCGACGGCAGCCGCAGGAAGTATTGCGGGCGGTCGTCGATCATCTCATGTCACAAGAAAGACCGCCAACGCGCGATATCCTCTTGAACAACCTGCTGAGCCTGATGGCCTGTCACGCGGCAGTGCGGGCCGGCGACCGCCTCACGCCGGAGCAGATGGCCGCCCTCATCGAACAACGCCACCTCGCCGACGATCCGCATCACTGCCCGCACGGCCGGCCGACAGCCTTGCTGTTCAGCCGGCACGATCTGGAACGTCAGTTCGGGAGAGTGTGAAACCGTGCGACGTGCGACGTGCGGCGGGCGATGTGCCGCGTGCGTTGTGAATCCCGTCCTCGGGGTATTCCCGTCGCCCCCCGCCCGCCGCACGTCGCACGGTTCACTTGTCCGTATCCGGCTTCGGCTTCTCTTCGCCCTCGTCTTTCTTCACGTCGAACTCGATTTCGTGCAGAAGCTGGGCGTTGTCGATGGGGAATAGTTTGTAGCCGGCCGGCACCCGCGCGAGCAGACCTTCGAGCTGCGCCGGCTTGCCGTCCAGCTCCACTTGCAGCAGGAGCGTCAGCGTTTCTTCATCGCCGGCCTTGAGCGTGACCTGCCAGATCGGCGCGGTCTTCGTGCCTTCCTCCTTGTTCGGCGCAATCTTCTTGATCTTCGACAGGTCGATCTTGACCGTCTTTTTGAAGAAGAGGAGCGGCGACAGCACCTCGCCATCGGTCCTCCGGTACAACGCCATCAGGTCGGACACATTGACGACGTGCTTGCCCTTGCGGTCGCCGTAGGAAATCGCGGCGGGACGGCCGGCTTTGACCTCGGTGATGGCCTTGACGTCCGGGAAGCGCACGCCGCGAATGCCCTTCGCAACGCCGCCCAGGAAGCGCACTTCCGCGATGCCCAGATCGCCCTTGTCAACCTCGGCGTCGATGCCCAGCTTGTTGATGCCCTGGAACTCGGTCGAACCGGTGAGCGTGACGTCGTCTTCCGGCTTCGCCGAGACGGCGACACGCACCGCCATCGACTCTTTCTCGGCGTTGAAGTCGATGGCGCGCACGCGATCGAGCGGCACCAGCGTGGTCACGCCGTTGGCCCAGCCGGTCGAGTTTTCCTCGCGCATCACCAGCGCTTCCGGGCCGGCGGCGACGGGTTTCGCCTTCGGGGCCGGCTTCGTCTCCTTATCGAGCGGCTCTTTCTCCGGCGGTGCCGGCGAGGCCAGCCAGGTGAGATGCCGAATGCCGGTCGTGAATTTCCAGCTCTTCAACTTGTGTTCCTTGCCGGCGCCGTCGAGGACGACGAGAGTGCCCGCCTCTACCTTCTTCGGCTCGTCGGCTTTTTTCGGTTCGTCGGCCGGCGACAGGCTGACACAGGCGGCGGCGGCGCAAAGCGTCAGGGAGAGGGCGGCGGTGAGAAATGTGCGTGGAATCATGGATGGGTCTCGGCAGGGTGTCGATCAGGCGGAGGAGGGCGTTCCTGTAAATGGTGGGAAGAATGCGGCGGAAGATCAAGCGGAAAGCGGCAACTTTTTGAGGACTGCATCGCCGATCGCCGTTGCCTGCGCGGCTCGACACCCCTATATTGCACACCAAGGCGTGGGCCGGACGGTCCGCGCCCTTATCGTTGACATCGGGCGCCGCCGCGCCCCTGCCGTGGAGGACGCCGCCGTGCAAGCTCGACCGATGATCAAGTCCGCGCGCAAGTCCCGCTACATGCGCTGCCAGAAGTGCGGTAAACAGCTGCGGAAACATACCGTGCGCTGCAAGTCCTGTCACCTTCTCCTGAAAAAGTGACCCTTCGCGTTGCCGCTTGCGGCTTCGCGGCGGCCAACCGCCAAGCCGCAAGCGGCACCCTGCGCCTGCTTGCGTTGGCGGCTCGCGTTCATCATAATCTGAGGGTGGGGCTTCCCGAACGGAACCTCAAGGACTTGCTCCATGGCCTCCCCTGACGAATCGGCGGTAGACATCTTCCTTCCGGGGGGTCGCTTGCGCCTGGACCTGCTCACCGAGGAGGCGACGCAAGCGCTGCACGAGTCGATCCGTCTGGCGAAGGAAACGCGCTGGGACAGTCTCCGCAGTCCACACGTCTTCATGGGACTGCTGGCCGTGCCCGACGCCTCCGTCACCAACTGGGGCGATCGCCTCCAGGCCGATCTCGCCAAACTGCTGAGTCAGTTTCAGGAACTATTCCATCAGGAGGAAGGGGACGAGGATTCGATTCTCGCCCTCAACCGCGAGTTCCTTTCCGATAACGTCATCCGCTTGCTGCGCGAGGCCCACAACCGCGCCTGCGACCATCGCCGCAAGCGCATCACGCCGATGGACCTGCTCATCAGTTTGCTGACGGCGTCCAACAGCATCGTCGCCGAATGCTTCGAGCGCATCGGCGTCACCGCCGCCAAGCTGACGGAGCTGGCGGTGATCGCCGAGCATACCGAGGGTCATCCTGGGAAGAACTGAAGGCTTATTGCCGCTTGCGGCTTAGCGATCCTGCGCCGCTAAGCCGCAAGCGGCAATAAGACCCTCCGTTGCGCAAACCATTTCGTCGCTGATTCGTCTTTCTTATAACCGTCGTCGGAAATTCGTCTCCGATAGAATCCCTATCGAACCATCAATCGATTCGCGAAGGAGAAGGAAATGCGTCGTGCCCTGGTTTGTACCCTGATGGCGAGCGCCGCGGGCGCCGCGGCCCTCGGCTTCTTGTGGCCGCGTTCGGCGCCTGCCCGCGTCGAGTCGGTGTTGCCCGCCGATTCGGCCAAGAGCGAGGAACCGAAAGCTCAGCCCAGTCGCGCCCTGTCCGAGTCCGTCTCCCAGCTGCCCATCGGCCAGGTGGTGCTGTTCAGCAGCGGCGTCGGCTACT
The DNA here is from genome assembly GCA_038331535.1 of Gemmatales bacterium. Taxonomy (GTDB): domain Bacteria; phylum Planctomycetota; class Planctomycetia; order Gemmatales; family Gemmataceae; genus JBBQPD01. The sequence continues at coordinate 7,448 of JBBQPD010000129.1, forward strand.
TCCAGCGCGAAGGCACCGTTGAGGGCACGGCGCGTGTCGATCTGTCCTTCCCCGTTCAGGACATCAACGACCTGCTCAAGTCGATGGTGCTCCGCGACCTCAACGGCGGGCACATCTCCACCGTCTCCTACGACAGCAACGCGCCCATCGAGCGCACGCTGAAGTCGTTCGCGATCAACCTCACCGGCAACCCCGGCTTCGGCACCATTCTCAACCAGGCCCGCGGCGAGAAGGTCGAAGTCGTCCTCCAGCAGGCCAACGCCAACCAGCCCGGCACCATTTCCGGCACCGTCGTCGGCATCGAAAAGCAGAAGATCGCCGTGGGCAAAGACACGGTTGATTGTGAGATGCTCAACCTGCTGTGCGCCGACGGCGTGCGCAGCCTCAAGATGAGCGACTTGCAGCGTGTCCGCTTCCTCAATCCCGTGATGGACAGCGAGTTCCGCAAGGCGCTGGAGACGCTGGCCCTGTCGCACGACACCCAGAAGAAGACGGTCAGCATCAACTTCGTGGGCGAGGGCAAGCGCGAGGTCCGCGTCGGCTACGTCGTCGAGAATCCCATCTGGAAGACGAGCTATCGCCTTGTGCTCGATAAGAAGGAGAAGCCGTACCTCCAGGGCTGGGCCGTCGTCGAAAACCCGACCGATGAGGACTGGAAGGACGTGCGCATGGCCCTGGTCTCGGGCCGGCCGATCTCGTTCCAGATGGACCTGTACCAGCCCCTCTACGTACCGCGGCCGGTCGTCGAGCCGGAACTGTTCGCCTCCCTGCGGCCGCCGACCTACTCCGGCGCCCTGGAGCAGAATGCCCTGGCGGCGAACAAGCCGCAAATGGACTCCACCTTGGGCGGCCGTCAGTCCGAGCTGCAACGCGGTCTGGCCCTGAAAGACGCTGCCGCCAAGGCTGATAGCAAGGGCGGTGAAGGCAAGCGTGCCAGGGGCTGGGAGGAAGCCGAAAAGGATCTCAACCTGCGCACCAGCGGCGTCGGCTCGGCGGCGACGGCGGCGAAGCTGGGCGACTTCTTCCAGTACGCCATTGACAAACCCGTCACCCTGCCGCGTCAGAAGTCGGCCATGCTGCCCATCGTCGCCAAGGACATCGAGGCGACCCGCGTCAGCATCTACAACGAACGCACCCAGGCCAAGTTCCCGCTGCTGGGCGTGAAAGTGAAGAACACCTCCGGCATGCACCTGAATCAGGGGCCGATCACGGTCTTCGACGGCACCAACTACGCCGGCGACGCTCGCATCCTCGACCTGCAACCCAACGAAGAGCGCCTGCTCAGCTACGCCATCGACCTCGGCACGGAAGTGAATCCGGTCGCGTCCAGCGACAACGGCCGGCTCACGGTCGCCCACGCCGTCAAGGGCATCCTCTACACCACCACGAAGGTGCGCGAGACCAAGACGTACACCATCGTCAACCGCAACGACGCCGAACGCCTGGTCCTCGTCGAGCACCCGGTGCGCAACGACTTCACGCTGATGGACACGGACAAGCCGTCGGAGACGGCCAGCGACTTCTATCGCTTCCAGGTGAAAGTGCCGGCCGGCAAGACCGACAAGCAGGTCGTCACCGAGGAGCGCATCATCAACAGCAGCGTGCAGCTGACCAACCTCGACGACAACAACATCCGCGTCTTCATCAACAGCCCGGTTACCTCCAAGAAGGTCAAGGACGGCCTGGACAGCGCGATGAAGCTGCGTTGGGCGCTGGCCAAGACGCAGCAGGAGATCGGCGAGCTGCAACGGCAGCTGAACGTCATCACCACCGATCAGGTGCGGCTGCGCGCCAACCTCAAGGAGATGCCGGCCACGGCCGCCGCCTACAAGCGCTACCTGGAAAAGTTCGACGAGCAGGAGACGCAGATCGAAAAGTACCAGGCGGACATCAAGAAGCTGCAGGCCGTCGAGCATTCCCAGAAGAAGGAGTTCGACGACTTCCTCGGCAACTTCTCCGCCGAGTAACGCGTAGAATGAGCCACAGATAAACACAGATAAAGACAAGAAGGAGGTCGGGCCAAGCCTGACCTCCTTCTTCCTTTTCTCTTCTGTATTATCTGTGTTTATCTGTGTTCATCTGTGGCTAAATCTTCTGTCTGCCAGGCACCGAGTTGGGAGGCGGTAAACCATGAAGATCCTGATCGCCGAGGACGATCCGATCTCGCGCTTGGTGTTGTCGGCAGCCCTCGCCGAGTGGGGTTACGAGGTAGTTGCGGTTGAGGACGGGGATCAAGCCTGGCGGGCGCTGCAAGCGCCGGATGCCCCCAGGATGGCGGTCTTCGACTGGATGATGCCGGGCGTTCACGGGCCGGAATTGTGCCGCCGTCTGCGCGAACGTCCGACGTCGGAACCGATCTATGTCATCCTGCTGACTTCCCGCGACGACGTCGCCGATGTCGTGGCCGGCCTGGAAGCGGGAGCGAATGACTACGTGACCAAGCCCTTCGACCGAGCCGAGATGCGAGCGCGGATTCAGGTAGGACGAACCGTGGTCGAGCTACAGGGGACATTGTCGGCCCGAGTGCGGGAACTGGAAGCCGCCCTGGCCTAGGTGAAGCAACTGCAAGGACTGCTGCCGATCTGTTCCTACTGCAAAAAGGTCCGCGACGATAAGAACTACTGGCAGCGGGTGGAGGGCTACCTGTCCGAACATACGGAAGTGAAGTTCAGCCACGGCATCTGTCCCGACTGTTGGCGCAACGTGGTTCGCCCGCAACTGCGCGACGCCGGCGTGGCGGAGCCGAATCCGGGAACGGACAGGTAGCGGGCAATCCCATCCTGCCTCGACACGAAAGCTCCTCACGAGCCGCGACCGTCAGGGAGCGCGGACCGCAACGCTCCCAGACGGTCGCGGCTCGTGAGGAGCTTTCGGGTCGAGGCAGGATGGGCTTGCCCGCTACCAGTCTGTTCCCGGATTAGGCTCCGCCAC
>JBBQPD010000130.1:0-10364 GCA_038331535.1 Gemmatales bacterium
CTCGGCGGCAAGAACCTTGGCGATGCGGTTGTTCGGGTCGCGCACCGCCTCGCCGACGACCGGGCCGGTGACGAGGTTCAGCACCAGGCCGAACTGCGTGGCGTTGGAGCGCTCGCACTCGCAAGCGCTTTCGCGGTCCGGCTTACCGGAGATGTTAAAGAAGCCGCCGGGCACGTCCTGCGTGCTGTCGAGCATCTGCGCCGCCCGTTTGACGCCGCCCGGCAGCTTTGGCGCGGAGCCGGTGGCAGCGTGGATAGCGTCGTACAGCACCTCGGCCGGCAGCCGTCGAGCCAGGGCGTGCGAGTAATTGACGTCGTCGTCCTTGTTCCACTGGTTGGTGTTGATCGAGTGCTGATATGTCCGCGACTTGCAGATCAGCTTGATCATGTGCCGCGTGTCGAAGTTGCTTTTGACGAACTCTTCAGTGAGGGCGTCGAGCAGCTTCGGATTGGTCGCTGGGTTACCGGCGCGGATGTCGTCGATCGGCTCGATCAGGCCGACGCCAAGCATGTAAGCCCACAGCCGATTGACGTAACTGCGGGCGAAATACTGATTGTCCTTGGAGGTCATCCAGTGGGCGAGCTGTTCGCGACGGCTGGCCGTCGTCGGGGCGAGGTCGCCATGCTTGTACGGGAACAGCGGCGGCGCCTGCGTGTTGGTGCGAATGTGCGTCACCTCGCCGGACTTGCCGTCGGTGATGAGTTCGACCAGCGGCACGGCGCCCTCGACGGCGCTGCCGCCGAGCTTCTGACCTTTGAAGCGCGGGTCTTCGGCCCGGGCGACCTGAGCGAAGTACGCAGCCGTCTGATAATACTGGTCCTGCGTCCAGCGCTCGAACGGGTGATCGTGGCACTTGTTGCAGTTGAAGCGGACGCCGAGGAAGAGCTGCGTCGTGTTTTCCATGACGGAGCCGGGGTCGCGCAGCGTCTTGAAGTACGACGCCGGCGGGTTCTCGACGTTGGAGCCGCTCGCGGTCAGGATGTCATGAACGAACTTGTCATAGGGCTTATTCTTCTCGACGGCATCGCGGATATAGGCGCGGAACGCAGTCGCCCCCTGGCCGCCGAGAAACTTACTGTTCACCTGGAGAAGGTCGGCCCACTTGTTCGTCCAGTGTTCGACGAAGTCGGGGCTGCCGACGAGCTTGTCCACCAGCTCCTCGCGCTTCAACTTCGTATCACGGGTGTCGGCGAGGAAGGTGCGCACCACGGCCGGCTCCGGCGGCAGGCCAGTGAGGTCGATGTAGATGCGGCGGATGAATTCGGAGTCGGTGCAGACCTCGCTCGGCAGCACGCGCACCAGGCGCTGCTTCTCGTAGACGAGCTTGTCGAGGAAGTTATACTCCGGCGTCGGCTTCCACTGGTAGCCGTTGCGGTCGCCCATGACGACCAGGACCGACGCGGCGTAGTTGCCTTCGTAACGAGCCATGACGCAGGTCTCGCCGCGACGCACCGCGGTGATCGTCGCCGCGCGATCGACTGTCGCGACCTCGGTGTTGCTGCTTTCCACGAACGATTCGGCGGTCACGTCGCGCACGGTCCCATCGCTGAAGGTGGCGTGAACGGCCATCTGTTGCTTCATCTCCGGCAGCGGAATGACGCTGCTGGAGGGATTCACCTCAAGCTTCGTGACGCGCGGCGCGTTCGGATCAAACTTGACGCCATCGGCGATCCAGGCGCGAATCAACTCGTAGTACGGCTCGCCCGGCCTGGTGAGAACGCCGCCGACATGGGCGATGGTGCCGGACATCTTGAGCAGCATCAGGCTCTTGTCCGGGGCGACGCGGTTGAAGCGCCGGCCTTCGAGGTCGTCGGTCAGCGAGCGGAAATCGAGGATCGGATCGTAGCCGCGCAGTGAGAGTTTGAAGCCGTTCTTGCCCTCGGCCGAACCGTGGCAGGTGCCGGCGTTGCAGCCCATGCGCGACAGCAACGGCATCACGTCGCGCACGAATGACACCTGATATTTCGTCTTCTGCCCCGATACCTTGACCGGGACGCTGACCGTCTGCCCGCCGGCGCTGATCTTGAGGACGCCGTCGCCGTCGTTCTTCGGCCGCACCTGCTGCGAGGCGCTGACCGCGACGTTTGCCGGCGCCTCGACCTTGGCGGAACGGGTGACGTCAACCTTGTCGCCGTTGGCGAGGTGCCCGGTGAGGACCAATTGGGTGTATTCGTAGGGCGTGCCCAGCGTGATGTTCGCGGGCTGCACTTCGAGGCGCGTCAAGTTTGCTTCAGTCGGCAACGGTGCCGCGGCGTGGGCAAGGGGTGCCAGGAGCAACGCCACGGACAAAGCAAGGAGAGTACGTTTCATGGTAGGTATCTCTTCGGCGAAGGCGGGTTGAGTCCGACGCGCTCCTCGTTTACGTTTCGCGCGAAACGCAAGCAAGTCACGCCATGATTTCGTGTGCCACGCGGCCATGGACGTCGGTGAGGCGGAAGTCGCGGCCAGCGTGGCGGAAGGTTAGTTTCTCGTGGTCCAGTCCTAACAGGTGCAAGATCGTCGCATGCAGGTCGTGCATGTGGACCTTGCCCTCGACGGCGTGGTGGCCGAACTCGTCGGTGGCGCCGTGGACGAAACCGGGTTTGACGCCGCCGCCCGCGAGCCAGATCGTAAAGCCGTCAGGGTTGTGGTCACGGCCGGTGCCGTTCTTCTCAGCATACGGAGTCCGGCCGAATTCGCCGCCCCACCACACGAGTGTATCCTCTAGCAAACCACGCCGCTTGAGATCCGTCAAGAGGCCATGGATCGGACGGTCGCAGGCGAAGGCGTGCTCGGCGTGTTTGGGGAGGTTGGAATGCTGGTCCCACGCCGGGTTGGCGGTGTTGTCGCCGTAGGTAACTTGCACGTAGCGCACGCCCGATTCGACGAGCCGCCGTGCCATCAGACATTGCCGGCCGAAGTTCTCCGTCGCCTTGTCGCCGATGCCGTAAAGCGACAGCGTCTCCTTCGACTCCCGACCCAGGTCGAACATACCCGGCGCCTGATTCTGCATCCGGAAACCCAGCTCGAACGAGTCGATGACGGCTTCGAGCTCGGGGTCCGTACCAGGGGACTGACGTCCCCCGCTCGCCTTCTGCAATTGCTCGGCGTTCAGCGATTGCAAGAGGTCCAGCTGCTCGCGCTGCTCCGTGACGGAAATACGGTCGTTCGACAGATTGCGAATCCTGGCGTCGGCGGACGGCAGGCCGGCGCGGCCAACGGGCGTACCCTGGTAGACAGTCGGCAGGAAAGCGTTGCTCCAGTTGCGCGGTCCGCCGTTGCCCATCGACGGACAGATCGTCACGAAGCCCGGCAGGTTCTGGTTCTCGGTGCCCAGGCCGTGAAGCATCCACGAGCCAACCGAAGGGCGGATCAGCGCGATTGACCCCGTGTGCAAGAAGAGCGTGGCCGGGCCATGCGCGATGCCCTCGGTGTGCATGCCGCGCAGGACGCAGAGATCGTCGGCATGGCGCGCCGTGAGCGGGAACAGGTCCGACGCCATCAGGCCGCTCTGCCCGTAGGACTTGAACTTCCACGGCGACTTGAAGACGCGGTGCGCGACGATCTTGCGCGTCTTGGCGAGGGTGCGGGCATCGTCGAAATCGAACATCTTGCCATCGTCGCGGTCGAGACGCGGCTTCTGGTCGAACGAATCGACGTGGCTGACGCCGCCCTGCATGAACAGGAAGATGACGCGCTTGGCCCGCGGCGCGTGGTGCGTCGCCCTGGAAGCGAGAGGGTTCGCGGCGCTCGCCGAGTTATTCGCCAGGCCGGCGAGGGCGAGGTAGCCGAAACCGCAAGCGGCGCTTTGAAGCGCCTGACGGCGGGTCACCGGAAGTGTTGGGAGTGGGTACATCGGGATTGCTCGTGGTTAGTTACCTGCCATTGTAGTGCGCCTCGAAAAGGATGCCACGGCGAGTGTCCCCGATAGGTCCGAGACTGGCGCAACCACACAAAACCAGTATGGCTGACAGCTATCAACTATAAGCTGATAGCTCTCAGCCAGAACTCAACGGAGCTTCTCTGTGTCGGGCGGAGAAGGATCATCACTTACCCGCGACCGTTAGCCTCACCGTGACCGGCAAGTGGTCGCTGTAGCCGCGCTCCTTCAGATCGATCTTGTCACCCTGATCGCCGAAACGATGAGGATGCCCTTTATTGCGGCCCTCCTTGAACACGGTCAGTTCGTTCTGAATCTTCATCGTGGACGGATCGCACGACCAGCCCTCCTTGTCCAGCATGCCCGGTGAGACGCAAATCTGGTCGAAGGTGGACCAGGTGCCGCGATAGAAATGCGTGCCATGCTCCGGCTTCTTGCCCATCAACTCGGGGCGCGCCATCAGGTCCAACAGAAACGGTCCGTCGTCGCCGCCGCCGCTCTTGACCTTGTCCACGTCGTGGATCGCGTGCAGGTGAAGGGTTACGCTCTCGTCGTCCGGCGGGTCGTTGAAGTCGCCGCAGACCAGCACATCGACCTTGGGGTTGCTCTTGTACATCGCGTGGACCGCGCCGTAAACGATTTTCGCGTAGTGATCGCGGGCGACGCCCTCCTTGTCGGAGACGCGCGAAGTCCAGTGCGTGGCGAACACAACCAGGTCGTGATCGTTGACGCGGAGGTGCCCCTCCAGAATGCGCACGCGGCTGCCGTGCAAGCGCGTCTTGGAGCGATCCACGTCGAGACGAGTCAGGATGGCCGTCGCGATGGCCCGGCCGCCTTTCGGGTCTTTGTAGAGGATGTTTTTGTAGTGCAGGGTGTTGTCTTTGATCTGGGCGTTGAGGTGGTCGCGCAGCAATTCGACCGCGCGCTCGGACTCGCACTCCGCCAGGGCGATGATGTCCGGTCCTTTGCCGGGGTTCATTTTGAGAAGCGCGTCCGTCAGGTTGTCGAGCTTCTTCTTGAGCGTTTCGGGATTGTTCGCGAACCAGGCGTCGTAGGTCTTGTCCGGCTCGTGGCCGTGGTTGTCCAATTTGTCATCGAAGAAGTTTTCGGCGTTCCAGAAGCAGAAGAGATAGCCGTCCGCAGGTGGGGCCGTCGTCGTCGTGTTCGTGTTACAGCTTGCGAGTAGAAAGGCCAATCCGCACAGAGGGAGTGCGAGAAAAGCGAAACGACGTGTTGGAGCAGTCATCAGAGCCTCACGATTGAAGAGCGGACTGAGTAGTATTCTACGAGCCGCGACCGTCAGGGAGCGCTTTTTGCAGCGTTTCGCCAACGCTCCCTGACGGTCGCGGCTCGTGAACCCATTTGCGAAGTTTCCTAAGTCAGCAATCCGCGTACCACCTCGCCGTGTACGTCGGTCAGCCGGCGCTGGATGCCGTTGTGGTAGAACGTCAGCCGTTTGTGATCGAGACCGAGCAGATGCAGCACCGTCGCGTGCAGGTCGTAAACGCTCACCGGACTATCGCCGACGCCGTAGCCGACCTCGTCGCTGGCGCCATAACGAATGCCCTTCTTCACGCCGCCGCCGGCCATCCAGCAGGTGAAGGCGTGCGGGTGATGGTCGCGGCCTTTGGAGCCGATGCCCTCGGTGAACGGCGTGCGGCCGAACTCCGTCGTCCACAGGACGAGGGTGTCGTCGAGCATGCCGCGCTGTTTCAAATCCTTTAACAATCCGCTAAGGGGCTTATCGAGCGTGGCGGCCTGTTTCGTGTGGTTATCGACGACGTTTTCGTGGGCGTCCCAGTTGATGCGCGGCGAACCGAACGCGCCGCCGTTCCAGAGCTGCACGAAGCGGACGCCGCGCTCCAGCAGCCGTCGAGCCAGCAGGCAGTTGCGGCCGAACCCCGCCGTCGCCGCGCGGTCGAGGCCGTAGAGCCGTTTCGTCGCCTCCGATTCGCGGTCCACGTTTGCCGCCTCCGGAACGCTGACCTGCATCTTCGCGGCCAATTCGTAGGAGCGGATGCGCGCAGCCAAGGCACTGTCGCCAGGGTTGGCGTCCAGGAACTCGTGATTCATTCTCTCCAGCAGCGCGTTAGCCGATCGCTGGGCGTTCGGGTCGGACGGTTTTTCAGGGAACAGGTCGGCGATCGGATCGCCGCCTGCCGTGCGAAAGGCCACGCCCTGATGCACCGCGGGCAGAAAGCCGGCCGTCCAGTTGATGGAACCGCCGGCAGGCAGGCCGCGCGCATCCGGCAATACGACGAAGGCCGGCAGGTTTTGCGCCTCCGCCCCCAGGCCATAGGAGAGCCACGCCCCCAGGCTCGGGAAGCCGTTCATCGTGAAGCCGGTGTTCATCTGAAACGCGGCCGGCGTGTGATTGCTGCTCTTCGCCGACATCGAATGAACGAAAGCGAGGTCGTCCACGCAGGTTGCCAGGTGCGGAAACAGTTCGCTGACCCACTGGCCGCAGTCGCCGTGCTGCCGAAAGGCGAACGGACTCTTCATGAGCCGGCCGGGCCGGGCGAAGAAAGTGTCGATTTTGCCTTTACCGGTCAACTCCTGGCCATCGTGCTTTTCGAGGTCGGCCTTGTAGTCGAACGTATCGACATGGCTGACACCGCCGGGACAGAAGACCTGCACGACGCGCTTGACCTTCGGTGCGAAGTGCGTAGTGCGAAGTGCGGAGTCAGGATCGGCGGCACGGGCTTCGTGGTCGAGGAGCCACGCCAGCGCGACGCCGCCGAGGCCGGAGGCGGATTGCCAGAGGAAATGGCGACGGGTGAGCGGAAAGTTTGGAATCATGGCTGTAGTTCTGTTCCTTCCGCTTGTTGCTTTTCCCATTCCAAGAAGAGGTTCCAGGACTCTTCTGAAAGCCGCTGCCAACCTGCCAGCTCTTCTTGCAGTTGAGTCCAAATCTCGGCGGATTCCTCATCCTCGAAATCAAAGTCATTGCTGGATGCCATGGCCCGTCCCTTCAGCCGACCGCCAAGTCTGGTCCGCATCAACATCCGGCTTCACGTCATCATAACTGAGAGGCGCTATTGGCTGGGCCGGAGCGCTGACCAACAGATAACGCAAGCCGACAAGAATCAGAATGTACCCGATCAAGTCAGGGAGCGTCGTCCAGATTCGAAACCCTAATAATGTCTCCGCCTTCCAGTCCCGGTGTTTGGAAATGACCAGCCAGTCCAGGAAAACCCTGACGGCCGACACAGCGGTGACGATGAGGAATCCCCAACCGGCTACGCGCGCTCCCGACCTGGACCGACCAGCCACGAAACAAGACAGGGCGGCCAGCGCGGTGAGTAAGAGAGGACCGATGGATGCACCCATGCTCAGGGTGAAGAGCACCATTATCCAGGGCGGGGGCAAATCCCAATTTCCATCCATTGATGCCTCCTTGCAATTCGTCTGTCGCTCTCACGCCTTATCAGTACATGAGGTGCGGTTCCTTCTCCCACTGATCGATGAGGCTCCAGGCTTCGTCTCCGACTCGCTCCCAATCCTCGAACTCTGCTTTCAACTTGGGGGTCAGCTCCGGAATGGAAAGAAAAATCTCGACTCGCGCCCCCTCCGGCAGAGAATATTTCTCCATCGGAACAACAACCCCATTCTGCACGATGCCGGGAACTAGAACATGCGGCTCTTCCATTGTCCTGCCTCCTCTCGTAACATCGCCCCTCCTACCGAACATACAGAAACTCGCTCGCGTTCAGCAACACCCAGCACAGCGTCTCGCCCCCGTGCTCGCGTACCAACGTTGTCGCTCTCTCCGCTTCGCCTCTTGTTGGGGCGCGGCCGAACGCCAATCGATAGGCCGCAATCACCTGTGCCTCCGCCTTCTCGCCCGCATCCAACCGAATGCGCCCCGCGAAGTGCGACGCTTGTCGCAGCACGAACGAATTATTCATCAGTGCCAGCGCCTGCAACGGCGTCGTCGTGGCGGCGCGGCGCGGCGTCTTCGTGGACGGATCGGGACAATCGAAGGCGTCGAGCAGCGGACTCTTGGCGGAGTGGACGCCGATGCGATACACCGTGCGGCGGTTGAATTCGCGACTCGTCGGATCGGTCAAGGTGTAAAAGTGCGAGTTGAAAATCTTGAGTGTAAACGGCCGGAAACCGGGGCCGCCCATGTCCTCGTTCAGCTGGCCGCCGAGAAAGAGCATGGTGTCGCGCACCGCCTCGCCTTCGATCCGTCGCGGCGCGAAACGCCACAGCAGCCGATCCTCTGCGTCCTTCGCGGCGGCGTCGGGGTTGAACGCCGAACTCTGCTGGTAGGTCGCTGACATCATCAGGAGCTTGTGCAGGCGTTTGACACTGCCCCACCCCTCACCGCCAATTCCGTGAGAGGATTGGGCGAATTCACTCGCCACGAAGTCGAGCAGCTCGGGGTGCGACGGGCGTTCGCCGTTGAAGCCGAAATCGCTCGGCGTGCGCACGAGACCCTGGCCGAAGTGCCAGTGCCAGACACGATTGGCCAGGACGCGCGCCGTCAGCGGATTGCGGGGGTCGGCGATCCATTCGGCGAGCTTTAGCCGGCGTTTCTCTTCCGGCGCGTCGAGGGCGAGGCCGAGGTCGGCAGCCGGCGTTATGATAACCGATAGCCCGGCGGCACCGACGCGCTCCGCCGGCTTCTCCACGTCTCCGCGCGTCAGCACATGTGTCGGCTCCGGCGTCGAGCTGACGACGGCCCAGGCCAGCGGCGCGGGCCGCGACGGCACTTTGAGTTCTTCGCGCAGCACCGCTAATTCGCCGAGAATCGTGTCGCGCTGCCGCCGCTGGTCGGGCGTCAGCGCCTTGACGAGTGCGTCGAAAGGCACCTTGCCGGGGCCGGCTTTGAACGCCGCCGCCAACTCGGTCGCACTGAGCGCCCGGTCGTAGAGACGCGCCTCGGCAACCTCGCCCGTGAAGAAGGCATTGCCGCCGCCGGTGTGGCGTTTGCCGAGCAGGATGCGCGCCTCGCCAGCAAGATACGTCCGCAATGTCGCATCCTCGGCAGCCGGTTTGTAGGCGGGTGCGTAGGCGACGCCGTTGCGATAGAGGGCGATCTTGTTGTCGGCCGAGAACACGACGGCGACGTGGACCAGCTCGCTTGGAACCGCGGTCTCAACGGCAGCGTTCTGGTCGCGCGCCCGGCGATAACCCTCGCTGCCGGCCATCCAGCGGCCTGGCTCGCGCTCGCCGAAGACGATGGCGTCGAATACGGTCCCGTCTTTGTTCTCCAGCGAAATGACGCCGCCGCCGCGCTGCGTCAGATTGTCGAGTGCCACCCAGGCCTCAAATGTTTTCTCGCGCACGGTTTTCGGCAGCGGCGGCGTCTGCATGAACGCGGTCTTACCGTTGAGCCGCAGCCGTCCGTCCACGATGACGGCGCCTCCTTGAAGCGTGCCGTGCAAATTGCCACCCGCGTCCGTGGCGTCCTTCTCGAACGACCAACTGGCCAGCGGCGCCGGAACGCCCTGCGAAACGATCTGGCCGCGCTCCTTCAACACTTTTTCGCGCGCCTCCCGGTCGAGGGTGGAAAGTCGCTTTTCGAGTTCCGCGATGCGGCCGTTGATCCGTGCGAGATTGGCCGCGCGGGAGCGGATCTCGTCGGTAGAGAGTAGCGGCCGGTCGCCGAAGCGGACGCCGTCGAACGCGGCCTTGAGGCGGTAGTAATCGGCCTGTGGGATCGGATCGAACTTGTGATCGTGGCAGCGCGCGCAATGGACCGTCAGACCGAGAAACGTCTGGCTGACGGTGCCGATCATGTCTTCCAACTCTTCTTCGCGGCCGCGGGCGCGGACGCCGGGACTCGGCGCCGTGGCGGCGACCTGATCCCACGGACCGCACACGAGAAAGCCGGTCGCGCTAACGGCGTCCTGCGCCGCGCCCGGCAGGGCGTCGCCGGCGAGCTGCTCCTTGATAAATTGCGAGTACGGCTTGTCGTCGTTGAACGCGCGAATGACGTAATCGCGATAGCGCCAGGCGTTGTCGCGAATCTGATCGCGCTCGTAACCGTTGCTCTCGCCGAAGCGGGCGATGTCCAGCCAGTGCCGGCCCCAGCGCTCGCCGTAGCGCGGCGACGCCAACAACCGGTCGATCACCTTTTCCCAGGCGTTCGGCGAACGGTCGTTGGTGAAGTCGTCGATCTCGGCCGGAGTCGGCGGCAGGCCTGTGAGGTCAAACGTCGCCCGGCGAATCAGCGTCGCGCGGTCGGCCGACGAGTTCGGTTTCAGCCCCTCTTTTTCCAGCGCGGCCAGCACGAAGGCGTCGAGCGGCGTTTTCACCCATGCGCGATCTTTAACAGCGGGAATCAGAGGACGAGTCACCGAGCGCAGCGACCACCAGTCCGGCCCGGCGCGGTGCGTCTCCGGCTCGGCTGCCGAGATGGAGGTGGCGGTCCACAGGAGAGAGAGCAGGAACATTCGTATCACGGAGGTCGTGCCTCGGCGGGTGATCGAGCAAAGCGGCTTCTCGATTATCGTCTGCAATCGAGCCGCGTCAATCCCCGCGCGGATGAATTGCC
>JBBQPD010000131.1:0-10360 GCA_038331535.1 Gemmatales bacterium
GGATCGCCGGCACGCGCATCGCCGTCTTGCCGCCGTAAGACAGGCCGTAGAAGGCCATCTTGTCCGCATCGACGTTCGGCAGCGTCGCCAGCCAATCGAGCGTGCGTTCGTGCTGGCGGATGATGAACGAGAACAGCGACAGGCCGAGCGGGTTGGCCTTGCGCTGGAGCACGCGGAACTTGTCCTGGCCGATGTACGGGTTCTGCGGCGCGTAGACGATGTAGCCCTTGTCGGCGAGCTGAGCGCCGAACGAGTTGTAGTACTTCGTCTTCTCCTTCGGATTGACCACGTCGGTTGGCCGGCCTTCGAGGCCGTGCTGGCAGACGACGACCGGCCGCTTCTCGCCCGGTTTCAGGTCTTTGGGCAGGAGCAAAATGCCCTCGGCGAATACATCGGGATAGAGGTCGAGCGTCACTTCGTAGCCGGTCCACTTCGGTTCGTCGTAGACCTGGCGCGACTGCGGATTCATCGGCAGCGTCGGCGCGGGCAGCTTGCCGATGACTTCCTCCCAGAGCTGCTTGCGGAACGGCTCGGTCGAAGCGGCGTACTTCTCCGGTGAGGAGGTGTCGAGTTTTGCCCAGAAGGTCTTGGCACGCTCGGCTTCGGAGTCGCGCATCAGCTTTTGGGTGAAGGCGACGAGTTGGTCGAACTGGCGTTTCTGGCGGATGGAGGGGTCGAAGTCTTTGCGGAGGTCTGTGGGAATCGGTCCGTTCTTGGATAGCCCGTCGCGGCTTTGAAAGGGATTCAAGAACGCTTGGAGAACGACAGGGTTGGCAATTTCACTCTTGAACGGCGTGATAATTTCCCAGACGAGGTGATCGCGCTTGTTGGTGACCCCCGTCCTGCGAACGACATCACTCGGCTTCATATCTTTCAACTCACGCAGGATCTCGTCGGAGACGACCACACGTCCCGGTGCAGCGCCGCCTCGTCCGTCGTGCGGTTTTGGCGGACCATCAATAATGGGGGGGAAGGAGTGATCGTAGATCAGAGAACCGGCGCCGATGAAGAATTCGCGGAGGTGCCTATCTCGAAAGTCAGGGAGCAGCGACCAAGCATTGCGGTAGATCGGCTCTTGCCAAACCTTGTGACGTTCATCGTACGGATATCCGCTCACCAGGGTCGCGCTGATGCGCGGTTCAAGGGCACCGCAATAGAGGGCCACAATTCCACCCTCTCCATACCCGAATACACCGACGGGTAGCGGATTCTTGTCGCGGAAGAACCAGTCCGTGACGTTCAGCACCTGCTGCACCTCGTAGCCGATCGGGTGCCGGCCCATCTCGTAGGCCATGCGATAAAGGAACTCTCGATGGGGTTGGTTCGTCATCCGCCCCAATTTTGGATTGCCCGACCATGTGTCCTTCCGATCAATCAGAACGGGCACGATGACCCGACAGCCATTCTCCGCCAGGCGGCGTGCGAATTGCGACTCATTCGCGACTCCCGGTGCCAGGCCGACGAGCATTTCAGGAGTCCAGTCAGCGTCGGGTAGTGTCACGACGTTAGCTATGACCTTGCCCTTCGGTTCCAAAAGTAGCCCCTCACCGTCAACACCCTCGAAAACGGGCCACCGCACTGCATGTACCTTGTAGGTCTCTGTTTCGGCTACCAACGACGATTGCCGACTCGTAGCGACGTAGGCGAGCGACTCCACGGGCAAACGAGCATCAACGACGCCCAGGATTCGTTTCAAGCGTTCTCGCCTCGCGCCAAGCGTCTTCAGAATCACAGGGGCCATCTCGGTATCGACCTTCCACCAGTCAGGCCCCCTCGTTCCGAGAGCCGTCAGTTGACGCATCAGGTACTTGTCGATGCCCTCGACCATCTGCATCGCCAGATCGCCCTCGCGCGTCAGCGGCTTGGTGTTCGGCAGCGGCTCGGAGCGTGCCGCCGGGTTTATGGCGACGGTCAGACAGACAACGCAGAGCAAGCGGCGCATGCGGCACCTCCATTGTGAAGATTCAGCGTAGGCGAATCGACCCGGCGAGTATAATGCGGATCGAGACGTTGTGCCAGAGGGTGATTGAAACGAGCCGCGACCGTCAGGGAGCGTTTTCAGCGGCGCTCCCTGACGGTCGCGGCTCGTAACGTCAAAAGTGCGGTCGCGTTTCGAGACGTAGAAGGTATTGTGAAACTGCATCCCCATCATCATACCGGCGCCGCCGATCCCGTCGCGAAGGGGCGCGGCTGGTACGAAATCCTCGTTTTCGCCGCCCTCGCCGCCCTGGTATTCGCCTTGCTGCACCTGGCGAGTCACGGGAAGGTCGCATCGCGTACCACTGTCATCGACCTGGCGCCGGCGGCACTGCCGGGCTATGCGGCCCTGTCGCTGGCCCGCGTGCTGCTGTCTTCGGCGCTCTCCGTCGCGCTCGCCCTCGGCCTCGGTTACTGGACGACGCACGATCCCGTCGCGGAGCGCTACGTGCTGCCGATTCTCGATCATGCACGCCGCAATCTGCCGGTCGTCGGACTGCTGCCGCTGCTGGCGCTGGGGTTGATGACCTTGTTCGGCGGCCGCGTCGGTATCGAAATCGCCGCCGTCCTGGCGCTGGTCCTCAGCCAGATGTGGCCCATCGCCAAGGGATTTCGCAGCGCTCTAAAGGAGGTGCCGCCCCAATTGCGCGAAATGGCGGACGCTTTCCACTTCGGCACCGGTCGCCGCTTCCGCAAGGTGGAGTTGCCCTACGGGACTGCGGGCTTGGTGTGGAACGCCATGCTCGGCATGGCGCGGGCGTGGTTCGTGCTGATCGTCGCCGAGACGCTGGTGCAGGGGACGCATGATCTCCGGCTGCCGGGTTTGGGATCGTATCTCGACGCCGCCGTCCGCCAGGATCGGCCGGATGCCGTCGTCTGGGCGCTGGCGACGATGACCGGCATCGTCGTCGGCATGTATCTCCTCGTCTGGCATCCGCTGCTCGTCTGGGCGCAGAAGTTTCGCCTCGACGAGGAAGGGGCGCCCGAGTTGGAACCGTCGCGCGTCCTGGCTTGGCTGCGGCGGTTCCGAATGCGCCATGTCTGGAAACGGGTGCGCAAGGGCATTCGTAAGCGAGTCCTGTCGCACCTTCCGGGTAGGAAAAGCCTTACAGCGGCCCGGTGGTCTCTACCGTGGAAGGGTCGGCTTTCGGTCGTCGTCCTCGTCGTGGCGGCGGGACCGCTGGCCTATGGCGCCTTTCGGCTTGGCGGGCTGTTGCTGGACGTTTCGCCGCGGCATTGGGTGGAACTGCTCCTCGCGGGCGGCCTCTCGCTCGGCCGGGTGCTGTTGACCCTGCTGCTGGCGACGCTCTGGGCGCTACCGGTCGGCCTGGCCATCGGCCTGTCGCCGCGACTGACGCGCTGGGCGGGGCCGGCAGTGCTGGTGGCCGCGTCGTTCCCGGCGACGCTGCTGTTCGCGCCGGCCGCCGCCGTCTTCGACCGCGCCGGCATTTCCCTCGACTGGGGATGCGTCGTGCTGATGCTGCTGGCGTGCCAGTGGTACATCCTCTTCAACGTGATGGCCGGTGCCGAGGCGATTCCGGCGGATCTGCGCGAAGCGGTGCGCTGTTTCCGGCTGTCGCGGTGGCGGCTTTTCTGGACGTTTCAGGTACCGGCGGTGTTCCCGTCGCTCGTCCTCGGCTGGGAGTCGGCGGCGGGCCTCGCCTGGAGCACCAGTCTCGTTGCCGAGGCACTGACACATGACGGCGAGCTGTGGCCCGTTCACGGCCTGGGCCACGAGCTTCGCCGGGCGACGCAGCAGGGCGAATTCGCGGTCGTCGCCGCGGCGTTGCTTGTCCTGGGCGTGATTCTCGAACTGTTCAGCCGCTTCGTCTGGGGCCGGCTGAGCGCAGTCGCCCGGCAGCGTTATGCGTTTGGGAGATGACACGAATCAGGAGCCGCGCATGTAGTAAGCGGTGCCAACGCCCGCTTACTTCGTGCGCGGCTCCTGAACAGGTTTTATCACCATGCAACACCCCTACGAAAAACCGGTCATCACCCGCACCGGGCGCGAACTATGCGAAGCCTGGGGCGTCTGGCACGACTTCATCCTGCCGGCGGGTAAAAAGCTCGGCGTCCTGCAAGACGTCGATCTCACCATTCGACCGCACGAAATCGTCGCCATCCTTGGCCCGACGGGCTGCGGCAAATCGACCATGCTGCGCGTCCTCTCCGGCCTCATTCGGCCGACGCGCGGCCAGGTGCTCTATCACGGCAAACCGCTCGAAGGCATCAACCCGGGCATGGCGTTCGTCTTCCAGAGTTTCGCCCTGCTGCCGTGGCAGACCGTCGCCGAGAACATCTTCAACGTCCTGCGCGCCGCCGGGCACAAGCATGCCGACGCCCATGAACGCGCCGAGCACGTCATTCACGTCGTCGGCCTCGACGGCTTCGGCGACGCGTACCCGCGCGAGCTGTCCGGCGGGATGAAGCAGCGCGTCGGCATCGCCCGCGCTCTCGCCGTCGAACCGGAAATCCTGATGATGGACGAACCCTTCAGCCAGGTGGACGCCCTGACCGCCGAGAGCCTGCGCGGCGAGGTACTCAACCTCTGGGAAGGCCGCCGCGGCAACCTGTCCTCGATCATCCTGGTCAGCCACGACATCCGCGAGGTGGTGGCGCTCGCCGACCGCATCGTGATCTTCAGTTCCAACCCGTGTCGAGTGCGAACCGTCGTGGAAAATCGCCTGCCGCGCCCGCGCGAGCCGCGCTCCCGGCCGGTGCTGGGCCTGATCGATTACCTGCAAGAGATCATCACGCACACCGAAATGCCGGAGGGCGGGCGCGAAGACGCCGCGTTCGAACCGTTGCCCGAGGCGGCGGTGAGCGAGGTCATCGGCCTGCTTGAGTTTCTCGACGCGCACGGCGGGCAGGAGGACGTGTTCCAGCTCGCGGCCGATACCCACCGCCCGTACCAACAACTCGTCCCCGTCGCCAACGCCGCCGAGCTGCTCGATTTCGTCTCGACGCCGCGGCGACTTGTGGTCCTGGAGCGCGAGGGCCGGCGCTTTGTCCGCGCCGGCGTGGGCGAGCGCAGGGAGCTGTGGCGCGAGAAACTATTGCGTTTACGGCTCTTCCGCGAGATGAAAGCGACCCTGGAACACATACCGAGTCGCGAGGTTGAGCGCGATTTCGTGTTGGAGACGCTGGTACTGAACTTCCCGAACGAGAACTGCGAAACGCAGTTCGAGACTTTCGTCCGCTGGGCGCGCCACGGCGATCTATTCGCCTACGATGAGCAGATGAAGATACTCTCGTTGCCCAAGTAGTTGTCTGGTATCCCAACCAATCGTGGCGCAGACGTCCCTGCCTCATTTCGGGCAGGCCGATTCGTTTCATCGTTTCATCGGACATTGAGCCAGCCCCCTGCTATTTCCTCTAACGGCGCGAGATGCGCTCGCGCGTGCAAAAGGAAAAGGCTGTGTGGAATGAAACGAATCCATTCCGACCGAACCGACTGCCTAAACCTGAGGCAGGAGTGCCCAGGCCATCGGCCTGGGCGGACGGAAGCGGCCCTTCAGGCCGCAACACCGGCGCTTCGGGAATCGCACCTGCCCCAAAGAACTGGCGTTGCATCCGTGACGCCGCCGCGCTATAGCGAGTTGGGCCGTTCCATTCACGTCCGTTGCCCGAAATCGGCGGAGTCGAGGGGAAGCAAATGAAGAAAGTACTGGCGCTGTCGGGAGTGGTCGTCTCCGCTGCGGGATTATTGGCCGATCCTATCCCCGAGCGCCCACAACTCTATCTGCCGCCGCCGGCTTTGACGGGCACGACGCTGGTAAGACCGCCCGAGTCCCCAGGCTCGCCCACACCAACGCAATTGCTGCACCCGGATCGAAGTACGAGTTTGTTGCCGTCGCGGCCTGGCAGTGGGTCAGGAGGTCTTGATCCCGAAGTCGCCGCCCTTCAGCAGGACATGGCCCGCCTGAAGCGGGAACGCGAATCTCTCGCCGCCGAGCGCGAAAAGACAAGCAAGATGCCCCCGGCCACTTCCTCGGAAGAAGAGGCGGAGGCGGCCCGATTACGAGCGCGCATCGCCGAGCTGCTCGTCAAGGTGGAGGCGAAGAAGGCGAAAGAGGGTAAGCGGCCGACGGACCAGGCCGCCCTTCCGAGCCGCCCTGTCTCCCCCTCGAAACTGGATATTCTGTCCACGCCGAGTCCCGCCGCCGTGCGGTCCGCGGAGGCGCTGCAAGTCGCCCAGGCGCAGTTCCATTCCGACCAGTTCGACGCGGTCCTCCAGACGATTCGCCGGGTCGATTCCCAGACGCTGAGTAAAGAGGATTGCCTTCTCGTTCAGTACCTGACCGCCGGCTGCCTGCGCAACCTCGGGCGGCTCGACGAGGCCGTACCGCTGTATCGCACGGTGGTCGATTCGCGCGGCGACGAGGCACTGGTCGAAAGCGCGAGCTGGCAGCTCACGGCGATCGACGCTCGGCGGAACATGCTGCGCGAGCTGGCGGAAATCCGCGAACGCCGCACGGCGCGGTAACAATTGACTGGCGAAAGGTGAGCCTCAGGCGAGCGGCGACCGAAAGGTCGCCGCTCGCTTTGATATTGGGCGTTTCGTGTTCAGGGCATGCTTGCTCGCTGGGTGACCACGAAGCCCTTTGTCGCTGATAGACCTTCCGATTGTCACCAGTGAGCCGTCCTCGTTCACTCGTTCGGAGCTTGGGCACGAGAGGCATCGCGTTCAGAAAGTTCTCATAAGAAATTGATGGACAGGCGCCCCTAGGATGCTGCACTCTATTGGGGAGCCGATCTCACCGCGAATGCCCTCGAAGAGGAGTTCCCTCCGTGACGCGCACCGTTCGTATCCTCGGCGGTCTGGCCGCCGCCTTCGTTCTGATCTGTTCTCTCCGCGCCGCCGAGCCGGACCTCGCCGAGTATCGCACCGTCGAGACGGCGGTCGCGGCGAAGGGCGTCAAGGGCGGCTTGCCTGCCGCGCCGCGCCCTGTGTTCCTCGGCCTGCACGTCGCCGAGAACAAGGGAAAATTGACCGTCGAGGAAGTGGCCGCCGACTCACCCGCCGCCAAGGCGGGAGTACAGCGCGGCGACCTTCTGCTCAAGCTCGACGGCAAGGACACGAACACGGAGGACGCCTTTCGCGATCTGTTGAGGGGCAAATCGCCCGGCGACGCCGTCAAGCTCTCCGTGTCGCGTAAAGACAAACCGCTGGAACTGACCGCGACCCTGGAAGCGCTCAGCCGACCTCTGCCGGCGGTCCGGCAGCGGGCTTCGCTGGGCGTGCAGGTCGTCGCGGCGAAGGAAGGCAAGGGCGTCGTCATCGAACAGGTGCTGCCCGGCTCGGCCGCCGAACAGGCGAAGTTGAAAGTCGGCGAAGTGCTGTTGAAAGTCGAAGGCACGGACCTCACCGGCACAAGAAACCTGCGTGAAGTGCTCGCCGACAAGAAGCCCGACGACACGGTGACGTTGACGCTGTTGCTCGCGGAGAAGGCCGTCGAGATGAAGGTGAAGCTCGGCACCGAGGCGGCCAATGAGGGCCGGCCGGCCGGCTTCGACACGCGCAACACCGGCGGCTACTGGACGAAGCCGGCCTATCGTCTTGCCATCATCTGCGTCGAGTATCCCGATACCAAGCATAACGAGAAGATCCCGGTGAAGGCCTGGGAAGATTCGATGTTCAGCAAGGGGACGTACACCAAGACGAGCGTCACCGGGCAGACGGCCTACGGCAGCATGTACGACTACTACCTCGAACAGTCCTACGGCGCGCTGAAGATCGAGGGTAAGGCGTTCGAGTACGTCGAGGTGAGTAAGAAGCGCAGCGAGTACGCCACCGGCGACCGCGCGGCACTGCTGACTGAGGCGATCGACAAGCTGCTGGCTCGCGACGGCAAGGACGCGCTCAAGGATTTCGACGGCGTCTTCTACATCTATGCCGGCGAGAGTTATCGCCCGGCGGTGCGCGGCGGCCTGTACTGGCCGCACCGCTCCAGCGTCAATCACAACGGCAAGCGCTGGCCGTATTTCATCTGCCCCGAAGGCGCGGCGAAGATGACGAACATCAGCGTCTTCTGTCATGAGTTCGGCCACATGCTCGGCCTGCCCGATCTGTACGCCCGCCCGGAGAACCCCGGCATGGAGGGCGTCGGCGTCTGGTGCGCGATGGCCAACCAGGTCGGCAACGGCCGGCCGCAGCACTTCTCCGCCTGGTCGAAAGAGAAGCTCGGCTGGGTCAAGCCGACGGTACTCGACCCGATGGTGAAACAGAAGTTGATCCTGGCGCCAAGCGAGGATTCGCCGAAGGAGTGCTTCAAGGTGCCGCTGCGGCCCGACGGCAGCGAGTACCTGTTGCTGGAGAATCGGAAGAAGAAGGGCTTCGATGCGAGCCTGCCGGGCGAGGGGCTGCTCATCTGGCGCGTCTTCGCCAACCGTCCGCTGCCCGTTCTGGAGGAGTCGCACGGCGTCGAGGGATCGCGCGGGCCGTATGTGTTCCTCAGTGCGGTGCCGTTTCCCAGTGCGTCCAACGACGCCTTCACACCGTTCACGACGCCGTCGAGCCGGTCGCAACTGGGCGGCGGCTCGCCGGTGTACATCACCAACATTCGCCGCTTGCCGGACGGGCGAATCACGTTTCATATTGGGTATGAGTATCAATAAATTCAGCGGCTCCAGCCTCGCAGTCATGCCGCAACGAGTTAGCGCAACCACCAAACATCGGTCTGGCTGAGAGCTGATAGCTATCAGCTATTAGCTCTCAGCCAGAACTCAGCTGAACGTCACCGTCTCTTGCGAAGCCGTTCAGAGGTAAGAATTATCCGATTTCGGGAGTTTCGATCCGTGACGTATTCCTCGCATCGCAACCTGTTGGGTGCTGCCTTCTCCCTCGCGACCTGTTGCCTCCTGGCACGCGATCCGGCACCCGTTGACCTGAAAGACTACCGCACGGTCGAAAAGGCCGTCGCCGCCACGGTGAAGCCGCCCGCGCCGGCGCGCAGCGGCCAGACCGGCTACCTCGGCGTGACGGTCGGTCGCGACCAGGGCCGGCTCGTCGTCGAGGAAGTGCAGCCCGATTCGGCGGCGGCGAAGGCCGGACTGAAGAAAGGCGACCGCGTCCTCCGCATCGACGGGCAGACGGTGACGACGCCCGAAGCGTTCCGCGAGGCACTGCAAACGCGCGGCCCAGACGAGGCCGTGAAGCTAACCCTTGAGCGCGAAGGCAAACCGATCGAAGTAGCCGCGACACTCGTCGCCACCAGCAAACCGCTGTCGGCGAGTGGTCAGCGCGGACGCAGCGTCTACCTCGGCGTCGAGCTGGGTGAGGCGAAAGAGGGCGAGGGTGTTCGCCTGGAGCGTGTGACGACCGGTTCGCCCGCGGAAGCCGCCGGACTGAAGTCGGGCGATCGCATCATGAAGATCGACGGGACCGAGTTCACCCGCCCCGGCCGTCTCGACGACATTCTCGCCGAGAAGAAGGCGGGCGACGCCCTGGCGCTCGTCGTCAAACGCGACGGCAAGGACGTGGAGTTGAAGGCGACGCTCGGCGAGCGCGGCCGCGACGGCGGCCGTGATTTCGGGCCGCCCGCCCTGTGGAAGAAAAACGTCTTCCGCCTCGCCGTCGTCGGCATCGAGTTCACCGACGTGAAGCACAATGCCAAGGTGGCGACGAAGGAGTGGGAGGACGCCTTCTTCAGCCGCGGCAGCTACGCCAACAAGATGAACGCGACGGGCCAGCCGGTGTTCGGCAGCCTGAACGACTATTTCCTCGAGCAGTCGGCCGGCGCCTTCCACGTCGAGGGCAAGGTCTTCGAGTGGGTGGAAGTCGGCAAGAAGCGCGGCGACTACGTTCAGGGGTCGGGCACGAGCAACAAGACGGCGCCGCTCACCGAGGCGCTGGAAAAGCTCGTGGCCCGCGACGGCAAGGACGCGCTCAAGGACTTCGACGGCATCCTCTTCGTCTACGCCGGCGATCGTGTGCAGAGCAATCGCGGCGCCGTCTACTATCCACACTCGGGGCAGGTATCGTTTCAGTCGAAGCGAATGCCGTACCTGCTCGCCGCCGAGGGTGGATCGAAAATGTCGCCGATCGGCGCCTTCGTGAAGGAGTTCGCCCAGGTGATCGGTCTGCCGGACCTCGCCGCACGCACGGAGAACGCCGGCTCGGAGGGGCTGGGCGTCTGGTGCGCCCTGTCGAACCCGCTCACCACCGGCCGGCCGCAGCACCTCAGCGCCTGGGCCAAGGAAAAGATGGGCTGGATCAAGCCAATCGCCATTGACCCGTCGGTCAAACAGAAGCTCGTCCTCGCACCGATTGAGTCGTCGCCGAAGGACTGCGTCAAGGTGCTGGTCCGCCCGGACGGCAGCGAATACTTTCTGCTGGAGAATCGCGGCAAGAAGGGCTTTGACGCTGAGCTACCTGGCGAGG
>JBBQPD010000132.1:0-10343 GCA_038331535.1 Gemmatales bacterium
GAAACGACCTCCTTGCCCCACTCTATCTTATCGGGTATAAACCTGTCGGCGAATCAAGCCAAAACGGAATGGGGTGCGCAGCCCCAACACTTCGTAGGCGCTCGTATAGAATCGTCTCCTGATAGGGGCGCGGCTAAACAAAACGGGTCGGCAATCGGGAGAGGGTTATGCCAGTTCGGTACACGCAGGACAACCGCCCTCTCGCGCTGCAAACTCCTCTCGGTCCGAACGCGCTGCTTCTTGAGACATTCACGGGCACGGAGGCGATTTCGGAACCGTTTCGCTTCGACCTCCAGTTCCTCCACGAATCGAAGACGCCCATCGCCTTCGACAAGCTCCTGGGCCAAAAAGTGTCGGTGCGCGTGGGCCAGAAAGCCGAGCAGCCGCGCTGGTTTCACGGCATCGTCGCGCGCCTGACCGAAGGGCGGATGCTGCGCGGCGTCGAGGCCGATACGACCTTCATCCGCTACCGCGCCGAGATGGTGCCGCAATTCTGGCTGCTCCGCCACCGCACCCAGAGCCGCATTTTTCAGCAGCTGTCCGTCCCGGACATTCTGAAGAAGGTGCTGGCCGGATTGGACGTGCAGTATCAAATCCGCGGAAACTTTCACGCGCGCGATTACTGCGTTCAATATCGAGAGAGCGACTTCGCGTTCGTCAGCCGGTTGATGGAAGAAGAGGGCATCTGTTACTACTTCAAGCACACCGAGACCGGGCACCAGCTGATCGTCGCCAACGCGCCAGATGGTCATGTTGATTTTCGGTCCGCCAATCCCAAAGCGCTGTACGAAGAATCGGACCGCGGCGGGAAGGTGATCGAGCGGGTGTACGCCTGGGAGAAGACGCAGGAAATCCGCTCGGTGAAGTACACGCTCCGCGATCACTGCTTCGAGCGGCCCGATAACACGTTCCAATCGGTCAAGCCGACGGTCGAAACGGTCAAGGCCGGCACCGCCGATCACAAATTGAAGCTGGCCGCGAACGAGAACCTGGAACAGTACGACTTCCCCGGCGGTTACGCGGCCCGTTTCGACGGCGTCGATTCGGGCGGCGGCGACCGCGCGGGCGATCTGTCCGCGCTGGGCAAGGACGGCGACCGTACCGTGGCGCTGCGCATCCAGCAGGAAGCCGCAGCCGGATTTCTGATCGCGGGTAGCGGCGACTACCGGGATTTCAGTGCGGGCCGCAAGTTCACCCTCGACCAGCACCCGACCGGCAACGGCGTCTATTTGTTGACTCGCGTCGAGCATTCGGCCAGCGTCGAAGGCAGTTACACGAGTCACGAAGAGAAGGCGATGGGCTACAACAATAGCTTTCACTGCCTGCCCTTCGTCCTTCCTTTCCTGCCGCCGCGCGTCACTCCCCGGCCGCGGATCGACGGCTTGCAAACGGCCGTGGTCGTCGGCCCGAAGGGGGAAGAGATCTTCACGGACAAATACGGCCGGGTCAAAGTGCAGTTCTTCTGGGACCGCGAAGGCAAGAGCGATAGCAACAGCTCGTGCTGGATTCGCGTGGCGACGACGTGGGCGGGCCAGCAGTGGGGGGCGATCCACATTCCGCGCATCGGCCAGGAGGTCGTCGTCGCCTTCGAGGAAGGCGAACCCGATCAGCCGATCGTCGTCGGCAGCGTCTACAACGCCGCCCAGATGCCGCCGTTTCCGCTGCCGCAGGAGAAGACCCGGAGCGGTCTGCGCACGCGCAGCACGCTCAAAGGCACGGCCGAGAATTGCAACGAGCTGCGTTTCGAGGACAAGAAAGACTCGGAAGACATTTTCTTCCACGCCGAGAAGGACTTTCACCGCGAGGTCGAAAACGACGACGACCTGAAAGTCGGCCACGACCAGAAGATCGAGGTCAAGAACGACCGTACCGAGACGGTCACCGAAGGCAACGAATCGGTGACGATCAAGAAGGGCAATCGCACGGTTGTCGTCGAGACGGGGAACGACTCCCATCAGGTGAAAACCGGCAATCGCGAGGTCGTGGTCTCGACGGGAAACGACACGCATCAGATCAAGACGGGAAACCGCAGCGTCGAGATCGACACCGGCAACGACACCCTGACGATCAAGACGGGAAACCAGACGACCAAGCTGAACCTGGGCGCCAGCTCGACCGAGGCGATGCAACAGATCGTGCTCAAGGTGGGTTCAAACAGCATCAAGGTGGACCAGACCGGCGTGACGATCCAGGGGCTGACGATCAAATTGCAAGGACAGATTTTGGTGGAGATCAAGGCGGCCCTGGTGAACGTCGGCGCGGATGGCATCCTCACGCTCAAGGGCGGTTTGACGATCATTAACTAACCGGCCAAGCCTCAATGGGTTCGCATCCACACAAAACCAGTTCGGCTGAAAGCTGACAGCTATTAGCTAATAGCTGTCAGCCAGCAATCGGCTGAGCCTCTTTGCATCTTGCGGAGAAGTCGCTGGGAGCGCGAGTGAAACCATGATCGCAGCAAAATCCGCGACCGAAGTTTGCCGTCTGGTGCCGCCGGACGACGCGGCCCGTAGTCTGTTACGCGAGCAGCAGACGCCGCGCCAGTACCTCGACGCCCTGATTGCGGCCGGCCAACTCGCTTATGCCGTCCGCTTCCTGGCCGCTGCGTTAGCGAAACGGGAAGCGGTGTGGTGGGCATGTCAGTGTTCACGTATGGGCTATGAGAAGGCGGCGCCTGCACCAGCGATAGCCGCCTTGACGGCGGCGGAAAAGTGGGTGGCCGATCCTTCGGACGCCAACCGCCGGGCCGCCTTTCCGGCTTCGGAGGCCAGTGGTGTCGGCACGCCGGCTGGTGCCGCGGCAGTGGCCGCGTTCTTCAGCGGGGGTAGTGTGGCGCCAGCCAATCTGCCGGCGGTGCCGCCCGGAGATCAGCTGACCGCAATGTGTGCGGCCGCGGCGGTGCAACTCGCCGCGGTGCTATCCCAGCCGGAGAAGGCTGATGAAAAGTTTCGCCGATTTCTCGCGCTCGGCTTCGACGTGGCGAGCGGAGCGAATCGCTGGAAAGAGCCGAACGCAGCGCCGGTAAGCGGGACGCGGCGCTGAACGCAACGCGCCCGTCACCGATACCAGACCAGAAAAACGAGCCATATCAGGAACAGGCCGGCGGCCACGACTGCCGTCGTGGTGTAGCGCGCCAGTCGGCGGTAATCGCGCTCCTCAGCCAGGGCGGCCTCGGTCCAGGCGACGGCGTTTTGGCCTTCCAACATCTGGCGCAAAACGGCATGGACGAAGCCTTGTTCGCGCGCGCCATCGGGGCCAGTGGCGGCGAAGAAGCAACCGCCCAGCAGCGGCGTCCCTTCCGCCGCTGCCAAAACTCCTTCGGTCAAGATGCGGCTCAAGTGCGGTTGGCGGAGCAACAGTTCGCCGATCATCGTCACCAGCCGCGCATTCGCCTCAAAGCTGCCGTCGCTGCCGTTGGCGCCAGCCGTCTCCGAGCGGAGGAGGTGGAACGCCTGAGCGGGCAGGTACGACTGCGCGGCCCAGCGCAATCCGTTCTCGATCATGGCCGGAATCTCGGCCGCGTCGAGGCGAGGCCGCAGCGGGAAGCGCACGCCGAGGGCTTGCTGACGCGGGCGTTCGTCGGGGACGCGCTGAAGGAATTCTTGGAATCCCGGCAGTTTCTCGGCGTCGCAAAGCACCACCACCACCGGACAGCGGACGCGCAGCGACTCACGGGCGGCGATCAGGTCTCCCTGGCACAGGGCGGCGGCTTCCTCCGCGTTTTCGGCGTCGGATGCCGCCGCCAGCGGCACGAGCAGCAGGATGCCATTGGCCGCACAGAACGGCTCTCGCCGCCGCGCGATCAGCCGGCAGAGATAGCGCAGCCGTGCGGTCAGGCGGTCGGTTTCCTCCGCGTTCCGCGACAGGGTGAGCCGTCGTGCTGTAGTGGTCGTCGCCGTCTCCGGTTCCAGTAGGAGTAACCCCGGTCCGCTGGAGTTGGGTTCGACAGCAACTTCCGAGGGAGGCGCGCTGGCGTCCTCCGCCGGTGGGCCGGTGGATTCCATGGGCGGAGGCGGCTCGATTTTCTTCGTCTCTTCCGACAGAAGTTCCGCCGCCCGACCCATGAGCGAGGCGCCCGCGCAGGTAACGAAGATGGCCTCGCGCGTGGCGTAGATGTGCAGCGGGGCGTCGGCGCGGCGCGGGACGTGGCGGACCTGCAACGGCCACTGAGCGGCGGCAAACAAATCTTCGGTGGAGCGCGCGGGCCGGCCGATGACGAGAAACAGCGGCGCCTCCGCCGGATCGATGCTCGACTCTTCCAGCGCCTTCAGCGCCTCCGCCCAGGCTTCATCGATGTCGGGAAAGTCGGCCGAATCCGGCTCCGGCGTCAAGAGACTCAGCGCCCACCAGCCGAGCCAGAACAGGACGTAGCCGGTCAGAAAGAGCAGCGGCAACCAGTAGGCGTGCAGCGGCCGCAGCGGCGACCGCAGCACCCGCTCCAGGTCGTAAGAACGGTTGATGTACCAGAGCAACACCACGATGGCCGCGACCACCAGAATGTGAACGATCCAGCGGACGATGCGCGCGAAGCGGTCGAAACGGACCTGTTCCGCGAAGCGCTCGCTGCCCGCGCGCGCCTTCATCGTCAGGTCGGTCGGCCGCAACTTGGAGGGGAGGAGCGCCCACCAAATCTTGACGAGAGTCGCCCAGATGCCGGTCAAGAACTCCATGAGCGCGTGCGCCTCACTGTCCTAGTTGGCGGACGAGGAAATGCGTCAGCAGCGGGATCAGCAGCAACAGGAACACGCCCCCGACCAGGATGGCGCGGCGCAATCGCTGCCGTTGCCGCAATGGCGGGACGGCGGTGGTCGGCTCCAGACGCGGAGGCGTAATCCAGGGCTGATTCAACCCCCGTTGGACCCGCGGCCGCGTCGCCGCCACCCAACTTTCGAGCCGGTCCGGGTCGTCGTCCAATTCGCCGCGAAAGCCGAGCATCACCAGGAGAAAGATCCCTTCCAGCGCCTCGCTGCCGGGCCGCGTCTCTTCCGAGCGAACCTGCTCCCAGAACTTCCAGGCGCGGTCATTGGTGCCGTACAGCGCCATCTCCAGCTTGTTTTCGTTCCACGGCGTTTCCCAGGAGGAATAGCGTATGAATAGCTCGTCGAGCCAGCAGGTCAGGGCGTAGCGCAGGCCGAGGAACGGCCGCGCCGGGGCGCTTTCCGAGGCGCGCCCTTCGTTCGGGATAACGCCGCCGAACGCGGGCCAGCGCCGCGCCTCGTTCTCGCTCAAGAGCAGCGACCGGAGCACGGCCTGTTCGACGTCGAGCGACGGCGTTTCGCCGCGGTCCAGCCGCTCCTTCAACCCCAGGCCGTGGAGTAGAACGGGATAGACCAGTTTGGCGGTTTCTTCGCGCATCGGTTGCTTCCGGGGGTCAAACACGCGCCAAAACGAACAGCGTGAATTGCAGCACCGTCGAGCGGTTCCCCGTCTTGACGGTCATGTGCCGCTGTCCCTGGAGGTTGCCCGCCAGGCGGTTCTCGTTGACGCGCACCGCCAACGACTGCGATTTCTGAACGCGCAGCCATTCCTCGCCGGGGCCGTCGCGGTCTACCTGGAAAAAGACGAGCCTTTCGTCGATCGGGAGCGCCTCCGGCGGATGCGGACAGTGCGTGAAGCGCAGGCCCGCTTCGCCCAGCCGATAGATCGTATCGACCCGGTCGGCGCTGCCGATCTTCATGTCCAGCTGCTCGGAGCGAGTGAGCAGGCGCACGCACTCTTCCGGGTCGAGAGAGCTTTGTACGCCGACGTACAGCTCCCAGATCGGCTCCAGCCAGTGCGGCTCGAGCGCCACTTCCATGCGCAGGCCGGCGCCGACGAAAGACCGCTCCTTGTATTCCGGTTCCACGGCCTGTTCGAGCAGCGCGTCGAGGTGGCGTTTCAGGGAGTAGAAGCAGCCGCCGAGGTCGTCATGGTCATAGAGCGGCACTTCGGGCGGCCGGCGCGTTGGGCCGAAGACGGCCAATTTGCCGATCAGCTGGCACAACTCCACATAAGCCGTGAAGGGATGCACGCCGGCGGCGAACGACAGTACGCGGAGATACGGATAGACCTCGTTAAGCGCCCGCAGCTGGGCGAAGAGCAGGGCCGCCCCCTGCGAGGTGCTGTCGAAGCCGATGCCGCGCGCGACCACCTGGCCGGACAACACCTCGATCTTCTTGCCGATGCGGTCGCACAGGGATTGCAGGATACCGCCTTGTAGCGGCGGCCAGGCGTCGCAGGCCAGCAGCGGCGGGATATAGCTCTCGTCGAGCTGCGGGGCGGCCTCGGCACGCGGCGATTTTTCGACGCGGGCCAGCGGCAGCACCTCGAAGCCGGACAGGTCTTGCCCGGAGACGAGGAGGTGCAGATTGAGCAGTCGGACCTGAACCTTTTGCGGATTGACGCCGGTGTTCTCGTCCTCCAGCTCCTGCGTTTGCAGCAGGAAGCGAGCCGGCTCCGGCGCGTCGCGGGCGGCGATGTTCGCTTTCCCCAGGCTGAGACTGGGAACGCCCAGATAAATGGTGACGCTCGATTCCTGCTCCAGGGCGTTCTTCAGGTCGAGCGGCGGCAGGTTGCCGTCTTCTGGTATGGCGACGGTGGTGCCGTCGGGGAGACGCGATTTGAGCTTGCGCACGGCGAAGCGGTAGTTGGCGAGAGCGTCGAGGTCGATCTCGATGGCGCGCACACCCCAGCCGTAGTGGACATTCCAGCGGTCGTTGCGATCGACCATGTGGGATTCGTAGCGCTGCGCCGTCTGGAAATGATGCGACCGGAGAAACATCCCGTCATGCCAGTGAACAGCTCGAACCGTCATGCTCGGCAAACCCTCGTGTTCCCTGGACTTCGTCCCCGGAAGTAGGTTCTACGAGCCGCGACCGTCAGGGAGCGTCGGCGACACGCTGCGAAAAAGCGCTCCCTAACGGTCGCGGCTC
Source organism: Gemmatales bacterium (assembly GCA_038331535.1). Lineage (GTDB taxonomy): Bacteria > Planctomycetota > Planctomycetia > Gemmatales > Gemmataceae > JBBQPD01. The sequence goes on from JBBQPD010000132.1 coordinate 6,912, forward strand.
GTAGAGAACAACACCTTCTGGAACAGACTCTCAGCATTCACGGACGCTGCAACCCCCTGGCTCGTCTCTCGTCGAGTTCGCGCAGTAGTGTTTGAAACTCCGGCCAACTTCGAAGCAGCTCGTACTCCGCCGCCTGTCCCGGATTGTTCAGCTCGCGCCACTCGTTCTTCACCGCGAGACGGAGGAACGGCAGACATTGCTCGCCGAACTCCCGAACGAGGCGGGTACGCTCGTCTTTCGTGGCGTTGCGGTCGTCGTTGGCCTTGAGCATGCAGCGCCCCAGCGCGGCCGCGGCGAGACGGAACTTACCCCACTCCTCGGGTGTGTTGTTTTGAAGGCCGGCGAGTACCTGCGCGGCGCCCTTGTAGTTCGCCTTCTTGTCGCCGGACTCCGTCAACCGCAGCAGCGCCAGCGACAACTTGGTCGAGGCGACGTGATTGGCATGTTCCGGAGAGGGCAAGACCTCCGCTATCCGTGTGCGCGATGCCAGCAGCGCTTCGAGCCAGCGGTTGGCTTCCGCCCAGCGGTGGGCTGTCTCGGCCTCGCGAGCCGCGCGCGTTTGCAGGTTAATAAGGTTGCCGATCGCTTCGAGGAACCTGCTGCGCGTATCTTGGAGCAAGGCGCGTTCGATCGGCGATTTTGGCTCCTCCTTCTCAGTCGCCTTCAGCAGAGCCAGCGCGGCCGTCCACTGCTCCAACACCACGTCCGGCTCGTCTCCGACGGACCGGGATATTTCGCCCAGGTGCAGGAACGTGCGCGCCAGGTCGAGGCGATACTCGGGATGAGAAGTGAAGAAGATCTTCAACTCCTCCAGGCGATCCCTCGCTGCCGTGAAATCGAGACGAGCAGCGGGAAAGCGGCCGGCGTTCTGCGCCAGGACACCCCGATTGAAATATCCCGTCGCCAGCAGATGGCGGTAATCGGGAACCTCGGGGGCTTCGCGCGACAGAACCTCGAAGAGGGAAATCGCCGTGCTGAAAGAATCGTGCGCGTCCTGAAACTGGTTCCGCGCCTGCACCAGGCCCAGGTTCAGCAGGATCGCGCCGAGTTCCTTGCGACAGTCCGCGTCGAGCGGGTCGGGCGTCGCTCCTTGCGGCGGTTGTGCGGCGGCCAGCTGAGTCGTCAGACGCCGCAGACGCCGAACCGCGGCCTGGAACTGGTTCTCCGCCAGATAAGGAAAATCGGCCAGGACCACGCCGAGGTTCCCTTCCATGCGGGCGCGCTCCAGCTGGCACTTCGGCCGCGCCCGGTAGCGGTCGCTCATATCGTCGAACGTCTTCATGGCCCGCAGCGAGCGTTCGCAGGCGTGCAGCGTTTCTTTCCGTCGGGCGAAGCGGATGCTCTGGTTGTTGTAGGTTCCCGCCAGATCGAAACGATAGCTCTCGTCAGCGGGAAAGGCGGCAGCGAGCTTTTCGAGCGTCTGCTGCGCCTCGCGCAGCTCGTTCTCGGCGGCCTCCTGCTGTTCGGAGTTGCCTTCGAGGACCGCCCACAAATTGATGCGGACGCCGGTCAGTTCCTTCCACAGTCGAACGTCGTCGGGGTCGGTCGCTGAGGTAAGGTTCGCGGAACCGAGTAGCTTGCGATATAGACCAAGGGCCTGCCGGTAATACGAGGCTGCCTCGTCCGTCAGGTGCATCAGCTGGCGCAGGTCGCCGAGATGACCGTACGCGCGGGCGGTCGAAAGCTCCAGGGGCCGGTCGCGCTCGCGCCCCTTCGGTTGCGTCGAATCGAACTCCTCGTAAGACTTGACGACTTTCTCCAGCACTTCCTTGCGCACAAGTTCCGCGCCGGGCATGTTCAGCAAGCGCTTGCGCGACAGAGCGGCCAGGTCATCGACGGCACGTTTGGCCTGGAGGTAGTTCTGCTCCGCGCGCTTCGTCGCGAGATCGGCTTTCTCGCGCGCCAGCACGGCCTCTTGTTCTTTCTTCGTCGCCTGGTCGCGGGCCTCGTCGGCCTCCTTGCGCAAACCCTTCTCGCGCTCGGCGTGGCTCTTTTGCTGTTCCGCGTAATAGTAAAGACCGACGATTACCCCGAGCAGCGCGCACACGCTTCCGACGAGCATGGTGGCGAGCGCGGGCCGGCGTTTGGTCCACTTCCAGGCACGTTCCCAGGCTGGCGTCGGCCGGGCCGCGACTGCTCGGCCTTCCTGAAAGGCGCGCAGGTCGTCGGCGAAGAGGGCGCAGCTGGCATAGCGTTTGCGCGGGTCTTTCTCCAAACATTTGAGACAGATGGTTTGGAGATCGACCGGCACTTTCGGCTGGAGCGTGCGCGGCGGCACCGGCTCGGCGAAGCGGACCATCTGCAAGGTGTCGATGACCGTGGTGCCGCGAAACGGCGGCCGGCCGGTCAGCAGATCGTAGAGGATGGCGCCCAGCGAGTAGAGGTCGGCCGCCGGACCGACCTCGCGCGTCCGTCCTTCGGCCTGCTCCGGCGCCATGTAGGTCGGCGTGCCCAGCACGGCGTCGGTAGCGGTCTGGTGCAAGTCCTCGGTGTCGATGCGCTTGGCGAGACCGAAGTCGGCGATCTTGGGGACTCCAGCGGCCGTGAACAGCACGTTGGCCGGCTTGAGGTCGCGATGGACGATGCCGTGTTCGTGGGCGAACTGCATGGCGCGGGCCAGCTTTTCCATCAGCTCGGAAGCCGCCATCGGTGTGAGGGGTGCGCCGTCAAAGCGCTTTTGCAGCGTGTCGCCTTCGAGAAACTCCAGCGAGAAGAACGGGTTGCCGTCGCGCTGACCGACCTCGTAAATCTCGACGATGTTCGGATGCCGCAACTTGGCGACCGCCTCGCCTTCAAGGCGGAAGCGGGCGAGGATTTCGGCCGGCGCGTTGGCCCCGCCGGAGATCATCTTGAGCGCCACGAGGCGGTTGAGGCCCTTCTGGCGTGCCTTGTAGACGACGCCCATGCCGCCGCGGCCGAGGACACCCAAAATCTCGTAGCCGGCCAAGTCGGCCGCAGGGGACGGCGGCGCCACGGCACTCAGCTGCTTCGGCAGACTCCCCCCCGCGAGCGTGGGAGGATGGGAGTCCGAGTCCGCGTTTACGGTGGACCCGCCCTGCCGGACGCGCGTGGGGCTGGGAAACGAGACGCCGGACGGCCGATCGAGAGTGGCGTCGATGGCGTCGGTGGGGCTGACAACATGGCCGTCGGTCAACCCCGCACTCGGCAGCGCCGCCGGGAGCGGCCGGTCGAGCGTGGCGTCCACGACGTCCGACGCGACGTTCTGCGTGGCGGAGTTGGACGCCGAAGCGTCCTTTGAGCTTCGGGTTGCCGGCGGCGGGGGGACAAACGGCGCGCGCCCCTGCTGTGTCGCGTCGAGAGCTTCGTCCGAGAGTTCGGCGGTATTCATGAGCCGTTTTTCCCCAGCACCACCTCCTCTGGTATCACACATCGCTCCTGGCGTGCACGGATTCCACCGGGAATGATTGCTGA
>JBBQPD010000133.1:0-10302 GCA_038331535.1 Gemmatales bacterium
CGGTTGGGCGCCCGGCCGGTGCCCTCGGTGGTGAGTCGGCTGGTTTGGTTGCCGGAAGTCGGCATGGCGGAGAGTCCTCGTCGAACAAGCGGGGGAGGCGGGGGCGTTGTCTCACTCTACCGACGGCGCGGGAACGCGGCAATCGGAGGGGCCGTTCGAGCGCCTCGACTGCTGTGTTTAGCCGCGGTTCGCAGAACCGCGGGGGTCTGCGGACCGCGGCGGAAACGGCAACACCCCCGACGCCCGCCCCCGCGCCGGTGGCACCTCCCCGATGCGGTCGGGCACCGGCCGGGCGCCCAACCGCGCCATGCTCAGGGCCGTCGGCTTCCACGACGACGACTTCACGCGCCCCATGATCGGCGTCGCCAGCCTGTTCAGCGACATCACGCCGTGCAACGCCCATCTCGACCGCCTGGCCCGCAAGGGCGTCGAGGGCATCCGCGCCGGCGGTGGCGTGCCGCAGATCTTCGGCGCCCCGACGGCGTCGGACGGCATCATGATGGGCCACCAGGGCATGCGCTATAGCCTCGTGTCGCGCGAGGTCATCGCCGACAGCATCGAAGTCGTCTGCGGCGGCATGAACCACGACGGCATTCTGGCCATCGGCGGCTGCGACAAGAACATGCCCGGCTGCGTCATGGCGATGGCCCGGCTCAACATCCCCAGCATCTTCGTCTACGGCGGCAGCATCCTGCCCGGCACTGGACCCGACGGCGCCGACATCGATATCGTTTCCATCTTCGAGGCGGTCGGCCGGCAGCAGGCGGGCAAGCTCGATGAGGCGGGCGTCCACAAGATCGAGTGCGAGGCCTGCCCTGGCCCCGGCTCCTGCGGCGGCATGTACACCGCCAACACGATGAGCTCCGCCATTGAGGCGATGGGCATGTCGTTGCCGTTCGACGCCTCGTACCCGGCCGTGTCCGCCGCCAAGGAGCGCGAGACGTATCACGCCGGCGTGGCGCTGGTCCGGCTGATCGAGCGCAACATCCGGCCGCGCGACATCATCAACCGCCAATCGCTGGAGAACGCCTACACGCTGGTGCTGGCGCTGGGCGGCTCGACGAACGCGGTGCTGCACCTGATGGCGATCGCTCGCGAGGCGGAAGTCGAATGGACGCTCGCCGACTTCGACCGACTGGGCGCCAAGGTGCCGCACCTCGCCGACCTGAAGCCAGGCGGCCGTTATGTCATGAACGATCTGCACCGCGCCGGCGGCACGCCGACGGTGCTCAAGGCGCTGCTGGAAGCCGGCCTGATTCACGGCGACTGCGTCACCGTCACCGGCCAGACGGTGGCCGAGAACCTGAAAGACGTGGAGAGCATCTACAAGCGCAAGCAAGATGTGATCCGGCCGCTGGAGCGCCCGCTGCACGCGACGGGCCATTTGGTCATCCTGCACGGCAACCTGGCACCGGACGGGGCGGTGGCAAAGGTCGCGGGCCTGCTGACGCGGAGGATCACGGGGCCGGCGAGGGTGTTCGAGAACGAAGAGGCGTGCTTCGCGGCCATTCAGGCGCGCGCGATCAAACCGGGCGACGTGGTGGTGATTCGCAACGAAGGCCCGGTCGGCGGCCCCGGCATGCGCGAGATGCTGTCGGTGACGGCGGCGCTGTCCGGCCAGGGATTGGGCGACAAGATCGGCCTCATCACCGACGGCCGATTCAGCGGCGGCACACACGGCCTCGTCGTCGGCCACGTCGCACCGGAGGCGTTCGTCGGCGGCCCCATCGGCTTGCTGCACGAGGGCGACCGCGTCACCATCGATGCTGACGCCAAGACGCTGTCGGTGGCGCTGGACGACGCGGAGTGGGCGAAACGGAAAGCCGCGTGGAAGACGCCGATACCGCGCGTCACGCGCGGGGTGCTGGCGAAGTACGCGCGCTGTGTGCGCTCGGCGTCGGAGGGGGCGGTTACGTCGTGAGCGTGTTTACGTTTCGCGCGCGAAACGTAAACAGCCCGGTGCCATCTGGATCGAGACGGACGGTTGATCGAACGGCATTTTGTTGCATAATTAATTCATGGACTTCCGCTGGAACGACTGGAACGTCGAGCATCTCGCCGAGCATGGCGTATCACCGGAAGAGGCGGAAAGTGTCATTCGCGCCGCTCGCCCGCCATCTCGGAGAAAGATTGAAGACGAGAAGTGGATGGTGTGGGGTCAAGGCCGCGGCGGCCGTTTCCTTCAGGTGATCTTCATCCTCGACGAGGACGAGACGATCTATGTTATTCACGCGCGCCCTTTAACAGAAAAGGAGAGGCGGCGTCTGCGCCGTAAAAGACGATGAAGCGAAAACCTTACTGGGAAATGACCGCAACAGAACTGGCCGAAGCCACGAAACAGTTCGACAAGCCGTTTGTGATCGACCAATCGCGGCCGTTGACTACGGAAGAACAGAAGCAATGGGAGCGGATTAAACGAAAACGGGGCAGACCCAAGACAGGGGAGGGATGCAAACGAGTTTCCGTAAGTCTTGAGCAAGGGCTGTTAAAACGTGCGACCGCCCTCGCCCGGAAACGACATATCAGCCGCTCGAAACTGCTCGCGCAGGTGCTGGAAGAGGCGTTGGCTCAGGAAAAGTGAGGCAGCCCGCTCCAGTCGCCTATCCACAAGGCTCGCGTTACTTTCCAATTGTCGCGGCGCCGGCCTTCTTCCCATTCTCGATGAACACGACATCGGTGTACTTGCCCTTCTCGACGGATACGATCAGCGGCGACGCGAACTTCGCCGTGCCGCCCGCGTCGCCCTTCGCCGTTGCCGTGTACTCGACGTAGAGCGTGCCATCATCTGTGGTCACTTGCGAAACCTTGTACTCGAAAAGTACATCGCCGCGCTTGATAACGGCGACAACCATCTTCTTGTCGAAGGCTTCCTTCGGCACGACGTTCGGCTTCTTGCCCATCGTGAACGCGGCGCCGAACACGGCGTCGAAAGCGGCCCGGTCGGTGAAGACGAGATACGAAGCGTCGCCTTTGAGGCCCGATTTGTTCGACTCGAACTGTCCGGTATGAACGTCGAAATCGACCTTGGCCATGCGGGCAGTTATGGCGCTCAACGGCGCGGCGAGCGCGAGGAGGATCAACAGCGGTCGTGTCATGATAGCGCCTCATTACCGCCGCTTGCGGCTTAGCGGCGCTTCCCGCTAAGCCGCAAGCGGCGAAGATGTCAGCCTTTGATCACGCCAATCGGGCGCATGCGAGCGACCTTCGCCGACAACCCCGCGTCGTGGACCACGTCCACCACGTCATCGACGTTCTTGTACGCATTCGGCTGCTCTTCCGCCAGTCCCTTCCGCGACTGCGAACGGGCGATGACGCCGCGCGCCTCCAGCTCCTTGTCGATGCGCCGGCCGACGGCGTCGCGCACGGCCGCGGTGCGGCTCATGGCCCGGCCGGCGCCGTGGCAGGTGGTGCCGAACGTCTTCTCCATGCTGCCGGGCTGGCCGACCAGCACCCAGCTCGCCCGGCCCATGTCGCCGGGGATGATGACCGGCTGGCCGATCTTGCGGTACTGCACGGGCACCTCCGGGTGGCCCGGCGGAAAGGCGCGCGTCGCTCCTTTGCGATGGACCCACACCTTCTTCTTCTTGCCGTTGACGGTGTGCTCCTCGAACTTGGCGATGTTATGGCAAACGTCGTAGATGAGGTTCATCCGCAATTCCTGCCACGTCCGGCCGAAGACGCGCGCAAACACTTCGCGGGCCTGCTGCATCAAAAGCTGGCGGTTGCACCAGGCGAAGTTGGCCGCGGCGCGCATGGTCGCGATGTATTTGCGGCCTTCCGGGCTGTCGATCGGGGCGCAGGCCAGCTGGCGGTCGGGCAGGTCGATGCCGTATTTCTCCGGCACCTTGCGCAGCGAGGCGAGGGCGTCGTCGCACACTTGGTAGCCGAGGCCGCGGCTCCCACTGTGGATCATGACACAGATCATGTCCTTTTCGAGGCCCATCGCCGCCGCCGCGTCCTCGTCGAAGACGTGATCGACGACCTGCACTTCGAGGAAGTGGTTGCCGGATCCAAGTGTGCCGCACTGCTCGGCGCCGCGCGTCAGGGCGTGGTCGCTGACCTGGTCCGGGTCGGCGCCGTCGAGCCGGCCATGTGCCTCGGTGTAGTCGATGTCGCCCTGCGTCGCCAGCCCGCGGCCCATGAGATAACGCGGCCCTTCGCCGAGGATGTGGGCCAGTTCCTTGCGGTCGAACTTGAAGCGCCCCGAGCGCCCGACGCCGCTCGGCACGCTGCGGAACAACTCTTCGACCAGCTCGCGCAGGTGCGGCTTTACTTCGCGATAAGACAAGTTGGAGCGCACGAGTCGTACGCCGCAATTCACGTCGTACCCAATCCCGCCAGGACAGATAACTCCGCCCTCGTCCGGATCGGTCGCGCAGACGCCGCCGATGCAGAAGCCATAGCCCCAGTGGATGTCCGGCATTGCCAGGCTGGCGTGCTGGATGCCGGGCAGGAACGCCACGTTCGCCACCTGGTCCGGCGCCTGGTCCTTCTTGATCTGCTCGATCATGCGCTCGCTGGAGTAGATCAGTCCATCGACGCGCATGCCCTGCTTGTAGCTCTTCGGAATGCGCCAGCAGCAGGCGTCCACCTGCTCCAGCGGTCCGTGATACGTGTCCTTGCCCATGAGTTTTCTCGCTTAATCCGGCTAAACGTAAACAAATCAGATATCCACGATCACTTCTGCCAGCCAGCCTTCGGGGGTCTGTTCCACCTTCAGGCCGTGGTAGGTGATCGCCTTGACTTCGTGGTTCAGCTCGTGCCGCTCGCGGTCCAGCTTCTCTCCCCACGCGCTGCCGGTCAGGCCGTCGGGCCGCACGCGCACCTCGAAGCGCGCGAAGAGCAGGTGCTCCGCGTCAAAGTGATACAGCAGCGCCTTCAGCCAGTCGTACAGCAATAATTCGCGGTCGTCGCCCGTCAAGTACAGGTCGATTTTCGTCGCGGGAGCCACCGTGCTGGGATCTTCGACGACGATCGCGAACAGCGCCTCGGCGGCCTCGGCGAAGAGGGTGTCGAGGTCGGGCGCACGGATGCGTAGGCCCAGGTCGGCGGTGTGGTCAAAAGTTTCGTGCATGGCTCGATGCTACCGCGCCGGTGCCTCCGACGATAGACTGAGAGACACGGGCATGGCCCGCAGGTTCACGTTGCACGCGCCGTGCCGCGGCACGGCCGAAAGGAGAACGATTCTCATGAGAAGACCGGATTGGCGGAAGGCAGGAGTCTTCCGGATTGGCTCGATGGACCGACGGTCGCCACAACAACCTTGTCGCCCCTTTGGCCGGATCGCCGCTTCCCGTAGGCTCCAGAATTTGTCGCGGAGGGAAGCATGAATCCTGAGCTTCTCTCCGCCCTCCAGCCCGTCGCCGAACGATTGCGGGCTCTTGCGGCCGGCAGTCCGGAGCTTTCCGGCTGGATACACGACGTGGCTCGCGTTGTCCTCGCCCTGACCGAAGCGAAACCCGCCGCACCCGCCGCACCGCCCGTGGGGCAGACTCCCCCGCCGGTTCAGAGTGAAAGACCGACTGCAATGTCGGCCCCACTCATTCCGCTACCCCCTTTGCTGCCGGCGGCCGTGGTGCCGCTCGTGCCGAATGTCGTCACGGCCGCGCCGGTCGCCGCGCCGGAGCCGCCGCCACCGCTGCAACCCATGATCGCCCACGAACCACCTGGCGAGCCAGCACACGTCGGCGGTTGGTATCGGTCGGTGTACGACGACGAGCTACCGCTGATCGAGCAGCGTTGTCGCCTCAAGGCTGAGGGCGGCCGCTGGGCTGCCAAACGTCGGCGCCTGCTCAAGGAAGGGGCCGATTACGCCACCGAAATCGAGCCGAACGACCAGGACCTGATCGGCCGGGCCAAGGAGCTTCCCGACTGCTTCCTGTGGATGTGCCACCGCGACGGGCCATCGCCGGATGACCTGACGCTCTTCGAGGATCTGGCCGGCTGCTTCGAGGCGATGGCCTCGGCGATCGGCCTCATTCAGTCGCTCCTGCAAACCCCGGAGGACCCGGAGGCGTTCGAGCAGGCCATCGACCTGGCGGCCGAATCGCAATCGTCGGTGCGCGCCGCCATCCTCGCGCTCGACGGGCCGACGGACGGCGACCAGCAGAAGGTCTTCTCCTGGCTGCGTTCCGCAGCGGCCGAGCGGTCGATTCTTATTCGCCGTTTCATGCGCCGCGACGACCCCGCCGACGCCGGCGCCTGGGCCAATCTGCTGGAACGCATCCGGCAGGTGGAGGAGAAGCAACAGCGCTTCAAGAACCGCGAGCGCCGGCACAAGAGTCTGTTCAACAAGATTCGCTACCATCTCAAGCGCATTGACGACGACAGCCATCCGGAGGACCGCGCGTACGACTGGGGCAAGGTCATCGAGTCCGCGGACCTGCTGGTGACCGAAGGGCTGCCACCGAGCAACATCGAGCTGCGCGACCTGCTGCTGCCGGTGCTGGACGATATCCCCGATGATGTTGAGATGCCAAAGAACTTCCAGCTGACGCTGCGCGAAATCGACCGCTTCCTGTCGTCGCGGCCGGCGAAGCCCGACCCAGCGGCATCGGTGCTGTCGCAGGAAGTGCGCCGCGTGCGCGACCTGCTCAAGGGCCGCGCCGTGGTGATGATCGGCGGCGACCGCCGGCCGTTCTCCGCCGACGCGATCAGCGATTCGTTCGGGTTGAAGGAACTCATCTGGATCGAGACGCGCGAGCACCAGACGCACACCGTGTTCGAGCCGCAGGTCGCTCGACCGGACGTGGCGCTTGTCCTGCTGGCGATCCGCTGGTCGAGCCACAGTTTCGGCGAAGTGAAGGAGTACTGCGACAAGTATGGGAAGCCGCTGGTGCATCTGCCGGCGGGTTACAATCCCAACCAGGTCGCGTTCCACATTCTGCACCAGGTGGGCGAGCGCTTGAAGGAGACGGCGTAACGCGCTCGACGGCCGCTTGCGGCTTCGCTTCGCGGGACCGCGAAGCCGCAAGCGGCGACACGGACCTCTTTCCAGTTGCCTCCCACTGCGGACCGGGGTACATTAACCTTACTGCCAGTAAGCGCCTCCGCACCCGCCCCTACATCCCACCCAGCCGGCGAGGTTTGCCTTGATCCGCACCGCACTCATCGCCATCGTCTCCGTCCTCGGCCTGCTGCAAGCCGCACTGCCGGCACGGGCCGCGGAACTGGGCAAGTCGCCCGCGCCGTCTTTCGTCAACGACGTGATGCCCGTTTTCACCCGTTTCGGCTGCAATCAAGGCTCCTGCCACGGCAAGGGCGCGGGTCAAAATGGCTTCCGCCTGTCGCTGCGCGGCTACGCCCCCGAACTCGATCATGCGTGGCTGACACGCGAGTACGTCGGCCGCCGGGTCAGTACCGCCGCACCGGAAGACAGCCTGCTCCTCCGGAAGCCGGCCGGTCTCGCCGCGCACGAGGGCGGCAAGATGTTCGACGTTTCGAGCCGGGCCTATCTCTTGTTGCTCGACTGGATGCGCGCCGGCGCGCCGGGTCCGGTGAAGGGTGATCCCGCCGTCGTGAAACTCGAAGTCACGCCGACACAGCGCACCTACAAGCCGGGCGAGACGCAGCAGCTCGTCGTCCGCGCCCACTACGCCGACGGCGCCGTGCGCGCCGTGACCTGGCTGACCAAGTTCGACTCGAACGACGCCGGCATGGCCTCGGTCAATGAACACGGCGTCATCCGCGCCGAGCGCCCCGGTGAGACGAGCATTCGCGTCAGCTACCAGGGGCTGGTCGCCGTGGTCATCGCGACGGCGCCGTTCGACAAGTCGGTGGAACCGGCCCGCTACACGAGCCGCAACAACTTCATCGACGAGCACGTCTTCGCCAAGCAGGCCGCGCTGCACATCGAGCCGTCCGACCTGTGCGACGACGCCACGTTCCTGCGCCGCGCCTTCCTCGACACCATCGGCACGGCCCCGACACCGGACGAAGTGCGCTCCTTCCTCGCCGACACGGACGCGAAGAAGCGAACCAAGCTGATCGACGCGCTGCTGGAACGGCCGGAGTTCGTCGATTACTGGGCGCTGCAGCTCGGCGATCTATTTCAGAACCGCAAGGAGCGCGACCACGACGTGCGCGGCACGAAGGGCGTGCGAGCGTTTCACATCTGGCTGCGCGAACAGGTGGCGAAGAATCGGCCCTGGGACGAGTTGGCTCGCGACGTGCTGACGGCGAGCGGCAAAACGAGCGACAACCCGGCCGTCGGCTACTATGTCGTCACGGTCGGCGAGCAGCGTGAGGCGGACCGTTCCGAGGTGACGGCGTCGGTGGCGCAGGCGTTTCTCGGCACCCGCATCGGCTGTGCCCAGTGCCACAACCATCCGTTGGAAAAGTACACGCAGGACGATTATTACCACTTCGCCGCCTACTTCTCGCGCGTGCATTTGCAGCGGAAAGAACCGAAGATGGGGCCGACGACGCTCATCGTCGCCGGCTCGGACGGCAAGCCGGCGAAGAACCCGGTCGGCGTGACGCAGCCGCGCACCGGCATGTTCATGGCGCCGCAGCCGCTCGACCGGGCGCCGACGACCATCACGCCGGACGAAGACCCGCGCATCAAGCTGGCGGCGTGGATGACCGATCCGAAGAACGAGTATTTCAGCGGCTCCATGGTCAACCGCGTCTGGCGGCACTACCTCGGCGTCGGCCTCGTCGAGCCGGTGGACGACTTGCGGGCCAGCAATCCGCCGACCAACCCCGAACTGTGGGCGGCGCTCAACAAGGAGTTCGTCGGCCACAAGTTCGACCTCAAACATCTGATGCGGACGATTCTGAATTCGCGCACTTATCAGCTCTCGTCGGCGACGCGGCCCGGCAACGTGACCGACGCGCGCTTCTACTCGCACTACTACGCTCGCCGGCTGCCGGCCGAAGTGCTACTCGACGCCCTGAGCCAGGCAACCGGCATCCCGGACGAGTTTCAGGGCTACCCGGTCGGCACGCGCGCCATCCAAGTGCCCGACACGGAGACGAAGCACTACTTCCTGGCGCTGTTCGGTAAATCGAACCGCGTGACGGCGTGCGACTGCGAGCGCAACGGCGACGTGACGCTGCCGCAGCTGATGCATCTGCAAAACGGCGACAGCGTGGTGCGCAAGATCGCGGCCATGGAAGGCCGGCTGCTGAAGCTGCTGAACGAGCAGAAAAATGACGACAAGTTGATCGAGGAGCTGTTCCTGCTGACGCTGTCACGGCCGCCCGCACCGGAGTTGCGGGCGGAGATTCAGAAGAAGGTCGTCGCCGCGAAGGACCGTCATGAATTCTATCGCGACCTGTTCTGGGCACTGCTGAACGCGACGGAGTTTTCGTTTAATCATTGAGCGTTCGTTTGCGGCTTAGCGGGCGACCCGCTAAGCCGCAAGCGGCAATAAGGATTCCCCCATGCTCGACGTCTTCTCGAATCGCCGCAATTTCCTGCGAATCGGCGCCCTGTCCGGCCTCGGCATGACGCTGCCCAGCGTGTTGCGGGCGGAACACTGTTATCCCGAAGGGTTGCCGAAGAAACGTCAACGCGCCAAGACGGTCGTCCTCGTCTACCTCGGCGGCGGTTTATCGCATCATGACAGCTTCGATCTCAAGCCGGACGCCCCGGCCGAGATTCGCGGCAAATACAACCCCATCGACTCCAACGTCCCCGGTCTGGGCGTCGGTGAACTGTTGCCGCGCACCGCGCAAGTCATGAATCGGCTGACGCTGGTTCGCTCCGGCGCTCACAACAACGACCACCACGAGACGGCGACCAACTGGGTAATGTGCGGCCGCTTCGGCACGCCCTTCGGCGACTACCCCGCGATGGGCGCCGTCGTCGCGCATGAGGTGGGCTTCACGGGCAAGCTGCCGCCCTACGTCGCCGTGCCGTGGAACCCGTCATTCACCTGGGAACTGGGTAAGAGCGCCTACCTCGGCGGCCGTTACGAGTCATTCAAGTGCGGCGATCCGAACGCGCCCGAGTTCAAGGTGCGCGACGTCAGCCCCATCGAGAACATCACCGTCGAGCGCGCCGACCGCCGTCAAAACCTGCTCGACGCGGTGGATGGCCTGGCGAAGCAGGTGCAGGGCAACGACCTCCTCGACACCTACGACGACTTCCACAAGCGCGCGGCGTCGATGATCCTGTCGGCCGAAGCCCGCAGCGCCTTCAGCATTGAGCGCGAAGGCGAGAAGGTGCGCGACCGCTACGGCCGCACGCAGTTCGGCCAGTCGTGCCTCCTGACGCGCCGCCTGATCGAGCGCGGCGTGCGCTTCGTCACGATCAACTTCGGCGGCTGGGACCACCACGCGAAGATCTTCGAGAAC
>JBBQPD010000134.1:0-10300 GCA_038331535.1 Gemmatales bacterium
CATCTGGTTGCTGTACGGCTTCCTGACGATCAAGTGGCAGCTCTACGACGATTTCCACGACGCCCTCGTCGGCAGGATCGGCACGCAGCGTTTCCCCCGGCCGAAGGGCTGGGATCTGCTGAGCTTTCTTGCCGGAAAGACGCTCTTCCTGTCGCTGGCCTTCGTGATCCCGCTGCTGTTCCATCCGGTGTGGGCCGTGCTGTTGTGGTTCGGCGTCGCCTCGATCGTGCTGGGCTTCGTGATGGCGACCGTCTTCCAGCTGGCCCACTGCGTCGCGGAGGCCGATTATCCACTGCCCTCGCCGGAAACGGGCCGCATGGAACACTCCTGGGCCGTGCATCAGGTCGAGACGACGGTCAATTTCTCCCGCAAGAGTCCGATTACCACCTGGTTCCTCGGCGGCCTGAACTTCCAGATCGAGCACCACCTGTTCCCGCGCATCTGTCACGTCAACTATCCGGCTCTGTCGGAAGTGGTGGAGGCGACTTGCCGGGAATACGGCGTGAAGTACGTCGAACACCCGTCGTTCTGGGCGGGTATGGTGTCGCACTATCGCTGGCTGCGGCAGCTGGGTCAGTCCGAATGACGGGTTCGAGCGTGGGGACACAAGGCACGGCAATGGGATCGGCTGACAGCTATCAGCTAATAGCTCTCAGCCAAAACCGCCTCTTCGGATCTGGTACGCCGCCCTGCGGTTGGCTCTCGTCTCGTTTTTTTCCGAACGCGCCTCGCAATTCGACACCGCACCACACGGAGCCGCACCGCCATGTTGACCCCCGCCGAGGAGATGGGCCTGAGCGGTCTGAGCCTCGCCAGCCGCGTCCGCAAAGCTTTCTACAACCTCCCCGAGGCCGAGGTCGTCGCGCTGACGCGCCGCATCCACGAGGAGAGTACGCGCCGGCATCTCATCTACCTGCGCGACGGCAAGCTGGACACCATCAACGTCCTGCCGTGTCCGATCACCGTGCTGCCCGACCAGATCGCCTACGTTCACTTCGTCACGCTGACCATTCAGAACGCCCTCAAACGGCTGCCCGAACTGTACATGCAGGACTTCGCCGTACGCGAGGTGCTGAAGCTGATGCCCGAAGAGGACGAATGGCTGTGGCAGTGCTGGGGGCCGAGCCAGCGCGAGCACAATCCGATCTTCGGCCGCTACGATGCCATGGTCGATTTCATCAGCCCGATGTGGAAGGACACGCTGCGCTTCGTCGAGCCGAACCTGAGCGGCATCGGCGGGCTGCACCTACTACCAACCTGCGAGGCCATTATCGCCGAGGTGGTATTGCCGGCATTGCAAGGCCGCGACGACCGGCTAAACCTGGCGGTCGGGACGGACATCCGCCAGCTGCTGATGCAAGAAGTGCTCGACCACATGGAGGCGCTCGGACGGCCCGCGCGCAACGTCTGCTTCGTCGAGCCGAAGTACGCCGGCAGCGGCCCCGATGAACAGGACGCGCTGGCCGGGTATTTCCACGAGCGTTTTGGCACGAAGGTGATGCACGCCGACCCGTCCGAGCTGACCCTCGCCGGCGAGGAGGTGCTGTACAACGGCGACCCGGTGGACCTGGCCTACCGCGATTACGCCGTGGCCGACCTCATTTCCCTCGAACACGAGGGGATCGACGTGGACCCGATGCGCGCCCTGTTTCGGCAGAACCGCATCATCTCGTCCATCGCCGCCGAGCTGGATCAGAAGAGCTGCTGGGAAGTGTTGACCGATCCGCAATTCGCCCGCTTCTTCAGCGCGGAGGAGCGGCAGGTGTTTCGCCGCCACATCCTCTGGACACGGCTGGTGTCGGACCGCAAGACGCACTTACCGGGCGGCGGGACGGGACCGCTCCTCGATTATATTCGCCATGAGCAGGAGTCGCTGGTCCTCAAGCCGAACCGGGCGTATGGCGGCACCGGCGTACACATTGGCCACACGCTGAGCGTCGCCGAGTGGGCCGCCGCGCTCGACAAGGCGCTGGCCGACAGCGAGCGCTGGGTGGTGCAACAACTGGCGAGCATCCCGGTGAGCGAGTTCCCGGTGATCGACGCCGCGGGCCGCATGCACATGGAGCCGTTCTATGTCGTGATGGGTTTCGCGCCGAGCAAGTACGGCCTGTCGATCCTGGCGCGGGCGTCGCAGAAACAGGTGGTCAACGTCGCCCAGCGCGGCGGCCTGGTCGCGGTGATGACCGGCCAGCCGGTGGGCCGGCTGATTGGGCCGGGCGGCAAGCCGGTTCCGGAAGCGCGCGAAACGTAAACGCGGAGGGGCGTTTATTTCCCCAACTAAACGCTAGGAGATCGTCGCCGCCAGATCCAGGCGCCCCCTGCCAGGCAGACTACCAGCGCAGCCAATCCCACTCCGATCCCCCGGCCCCGGTTGCTTGGCGCTACCGCGCGATCGGGTTCCACAACATCCTCTTCTTCCGCCGTGGCGTCGATTGGCCAGGACGTGGAGGCAATCCCTCCCGCGCGGGCGTCGCGGGGCGTCCAGCTTTTATCGGTGTAATACGGAAAGAGCCAGAGATCATCGGACCACTGCCGGACGTCGGCCGGCTTGAGGCCGTGGGCCTGAATGTTGGTCAGGTAATAGCGCTCTCCGGGGTGGAGCTTCTGAAAGAGTGTCGTGAGCGTCGGGAACACTCCGGTAAAATAACGAAGAAAGAGGTCTTCTCCAGGGGCGGAATATTGCTTGCCGGCGTTCGGCTCGCACTGCGGAGAGTCCCAGTCGCGGTACTTCAAGGAAAACCCACGGTGGACGTAACCATGCTTCGATAGCTTGTCGTTGATCCAGTAGCGATGGAAGACATAGAGATTCACGTCGAACGGCATGGTCTGGAGGCCGGTCATTTTCATCGGAAAGTAGATGCCATCGTAGCCGCCCGTTCGGAAGGAAAAGCGCAGCGGATGCAGGGCGCTGTTGCCGTCGTCCCCCGGTGTGGCGTCCTTGACCTTCACGCAGGCGAAGACGTACCCCTTCTCGCGATAGAAGCCGATCACGTCCTCGGCGTCGGCCGGCAAGGGCTGGAACTTTTCCTCCTCCAGCCAGCGGTTGAGCGCGCCGGCCTGGTTTTCACGGACGACGGCGACGTCGTAGCTGCCGACGATTTTCCGCGAGATCACTTCGACCGGGCGTTCTTCCGTTCTACCATCCTTGGCTTTCGCGTTGTCGGCTGTTTCGCCTCGCGATCCACCTCCACGCCGCATGAGCCGGTGTTCCACGTAAGAATGAAGCTCCTGGAAAAGCTGGGCGTCCTCCTTCTGCACCTTAGGCTCCTTCGGGAAGGGAATCACCCAGGCGAACTGGTCGGTCTTGCCTCGCACGTCGATTTTCAGGATGAGGTCCTCGAAGGAGCCTGCCTCTTCCTCCGAGGCCTGGAAGATGATGATCGCTTCCTGGGAGCTTTCCTCCAGGGAGCCTTGATAGAACCGAGGCCCCATCACCTTGCCGTCGCCGCGCGCCAGCGAGGCGGCAAGCAACACGGCAAAGACGGAGCAGAACGCAAGGCGTCCGCGCTGAAATGGCACTGGCAATCCCTCGATAGAAGAAAGGGGCAGAGCGCTTCACGCGAAGACGCCGAGCCTCGATTGTCCACGGGGACAGGCACGCTTCAAAGCGAAAAAGCCCAACCCGCCCTGAAGGACGGGTCTATTACCGCTCCGCGGCAAAGGCCCGTTCACGGGCCTCAACGCAAGAACGGAAATGGACCTGGAGCCAGCCCCCTTACTTGACCTTGGAAATCGGTTGATCGGGGTGGGCGGGGTTCGGAATCAACCGCCGGTTCGCGCAGTCGGGCAGGAGGTCCAGCTTCTCCAGCACCGTTTGACCGATTAGGACTTCGTCGCCGAGCACCAGAGCTTCTTCCATCGTGTCGCGCCCCAATACTTCCACGATAATCGCTTCCGAGATGCCGACCACTTCTCGTCTCCCATCCGCATACTCGGCGACGCGCTGGCCTCGCGTCTGAAGGCCAAGCTGCTGGAGGACATGAACGGGTATGATCGTCCGCACGGCGCCGGTATCAACCAGCGCGTCGGCTTCGTAACTCCGCACTTGAGAAGCAGCGATCTGCCCGCGCCGGGCAAGTGTTTCATCGGCCGCGTTCATGAGCTTAATTTTCGCGCGTACTTCGCCCACGGTGTTCATCCTCGTCTCCAGGTGGTTCACTGATCGCAGTGTAGATGATACCTCATCCTCTCCGACCTTCCAAGCAGCCGTTCAGCCACCTTGAGACGACCCAAACAATCGCTACGATACACTTCGTCGCCTGCGTACCGCGGAGGACAAGCCAATCATGCCGGAGGATACTGCCGCGTCCCCCTCTCCTATTCAAAAACTCCTGGTCGCCAACCGCAGCGAGATCGCAATCCGTGTATTTCGCACGGCGACCGAACTTGGCATCCGCACCGTTGCCCTCTTCTCTCACGAGGATCGCTTCGCCCTGCACCGTTTCAAGGCCGACGAGGCGTACCGCATCGGCAAGCCCGGTGAGCCAATCCGCGCCTACCTCGACATTCCGGCAATCGTGGCCCTGGCGAAGCAGTACGACGTCGATGCCATCCATCCCGGCTATGGCTTCCTCTCCGAGAATCCCGCCTTTGCCCGCGCTTGCCGCGAGGCCGGCCTGATCTTCGTCGGGCCGCGCACCGAAATCCTCGAACAGCTCGGCGACAAGGTTGTCGCTCGGCAGATCGCCGACAAAGCCAAGGTGCCGATCCTCGGCGGCAGCCCCGAAGCCGTTCGCAGCAACGATGAGGCCCGTGGCCTGGCGGAGAAGCTCGGCTACCCGCTCATCGTCAAGGCGTCGATGGGCGGCGGCGGCCGCGGCATGCGCGTCGCCCTCACCGCCGACAAGCTCGACGACGCGCTCGATCAGGCCCGCCGCGAGGCCGGCAACGCCTTCGGCAACGCCGACCTGTTCCTCGAAAAGTACATCCAACACGCACGCCATATCGAAGTGCAGCTGCTCGGCGACAGCCACGGCAATCTCGTCCACCTCTTTGAGCGCGATTGCTCCGTGCAGCGCCGGCATCAGAAGGTCGTCGAGATCGCCCCGGCTCCGGCCCTCGACGCCAAACTGCGGCAGCGTATCCTCGACTCCGCCCTCGCCATCGGTCGGGCCGTCCGCCTCGACAACGCCGGCACCGTCGAGTTCCTGGTCGATACCGACACGGACCAGTTCTACTTCATCGAGGTCAATCCCCGCATTCAGGTCGAGCACACCGTCACCGAGGAGGTCACCGGCTACGACGTGGTCAAGAGCCAACTCCTGATCGCGCAGGGCAAGGCGCTCGGCGACCCGGAGATCGGTCTTGGACGACAGGAAGACGTCGTGACGCACGGTTACGCCGTGCAGTGCCGCGTAACAACGGAAGACCCCGCGAACAACTTCCTGCCCGATTACGGCAAGCTCAGCAATTACCGCTCGGCCAGCGGCATGGGCATCCGTCTCGACGCCGGCTCGGCCTTCACCGGCGCCGTCATCACGCCCTTTTACGACTCGATGCTGGTCAAGGTGACGGCTCGCGGCCTGCGCTTCGTGGACGCCGCCCGGCGCATGAACCGCAGCCTGCACGAATTCCGCGTACGCGGCGTCAAGACGAACATCCCGTTCCTCCTCAACCTCATCACGAACCCCGCGTTTCTTGCGGGCGGAATTACGACCAAGTTCATCGACGAGACCGCGGAACTATTCGACCTGCCGCAGCGCCAGGACCGCGCCACGAAGATGCTGGCGTACATCGGCGACATCATCGTCAACGGCCACCCGGAAGTCCGCGACAAGGTGACAAGGTGGCAGGGTGACAAGGTGAACTCGCCGGTCACCCTGTCACCCTGCCACCTTGTCACCCTGTCACCGCCTGCGGGTTTTCGCGACAGGTTCAAGGAGATGGGTGCGGAGAAATTCAGCCGCTGGGTCCGCGACCAGGCGAAATTGCTCGTCACCGATACGACGTTCCGCGACGCGCATCAGTCTTTGCTGGCGACGCGCATGCGCACGTTTGACATGCTGAAGATCGCCCCGTTCTACGCGGCCAAACTGTCGGGACTGTTCTCGCTGGAAATGTGGGGCGGGGCGACGTTCGACACGTCGATGCGCTTCCTTAAGGAATCGCCCTGGCAGCGGCTCGCCGACCTGCGCGAGATGGTGCCGAACCTGCTCTTCCAGATGCTATTACGCTCGGCCAGCGCCGTCGGCTACACGAACTATCCCGACAACGTCGTCCGCGCCTTCGTCAAGGAATCCGCCCAGGCCGGCATCGACCTGTTCCGCGTCTTCGACGCCCTCAACGGCCTGCCGAACCTACAGCTCGGCATCGAATCGGTGCGCGACACCGGCATGTTGTGCGAGGCGGCGGTCTGCTACACCGGCGACATTCTCGATCCGAAAAGGACCAAATACAACCTGGCTTATTACGTCAACCTCGCGAAAGAGCTGGAGAAACGCGGCGCCAACCTGCTGGCGATCAAGGACATGGCCGGCCTGTGCAAGCCGTTCGCGGCGAAGACGCTGGTGCGCGCCTTGCGGCAAGAGGTCGGCTTGCCGATCCACTTCCACACGCACGACTGCGCCGGCGGCCAGATCGCCAGCCTCGTGATGGCCGCCGAGGAAGGCGTTTCGATCGTGGACACCGCGATGGCGCCGCTGGCCGGCATGACCAGTCAGCCGAGCTTGAACGCCCTGGTCGAGGCGCTGCGCTTCCATCCGCGCGACACCGGGCTGAGCGATGCGCCGCTGCAAGAGGTCGCGGACTACTGGGAGGCGGTGCGGAAGTTGTACGCGCCGTTCGAGACGGGCCAGATCGCGCCGCAGGCCGATGTCTACGAAAACGAGATGCCAGGCGGCCAGTACACGAACCTGTACGCTCAGGGCGCATCAATGGGACTGGGCGAGCGCTGGCGCGACGTCTGCCGCATGTACGCCGAGGTCAACCGTCTGTTCGGCGACATCGTCAAGGTGACGCCGACCTCGAAAGTGGTCGGCGACATGGCGCTCTTCATGGTCGGCAACAACCTGGCGCCGGCCGACGTGCTGGAAGGCACGCGCGAGCTGGCGTTCCCTGAGTCGGTGGTCGAGTTCTTCGAAGGCCGGCTCGGCGAGCCACCCGGCGGCTTCCCGGAGCAACTACAGAAGCGCGTGCTGCGCGGCCGAACTCCGATCAAGGGCAGACCCGGCGCCAGCCTGCCGCCAGCCGATTTCGCCGCCACGCGCACCGCCCTCGAAAAACAGATCGGCCGTCCGGTCGATGACAAGGAAGTGGTGACGTACCTTCTGTATCCGCGCGTGTTCCCCGACCTGGCGGCCCACCAGGCGAAGTACTCCGACACGAGCGTGCTGCCGACGCCGGTGTTCTTTTACGGCATGGAGCCGGGCGAGGAAGCGAGCATCGACATCGAGAAGGGCAAGACGCTTATTCTCAAGTTCCTGACGGTCGGCGAACCGCACGCCGACGGCACGCGGACGGTCTTCTTCGAGCTGAACGGCCAGCCGCGCGAAGTGGAGGTGCTGGACCGCTCGCTGGCCAGCAAGGCGACGCCGCGGCGCAAGGCGGAGGCGGGCAACCCTCTCCAGGTCGGCTCGCCGATGCCGGGTCTTGTGGTCCGCATTCCGGTAGCCGCCAGCGAACAGGTCGCGGCCGGCCAGAAGCTCTTGATGCTCGAAGCGATGAAGATGGAGACGACCCTCTACGCCGAGCAAGCCGGGACGGTCGCCGAGGTGCCGGTGCAGGTGGGGACGCAAGTCGAGACAGGGGATCTGCTGATCCGCTTCGAGGGTTGAGTGTCGCCGTTATTCGCCGCTTGCGGCTTAGCGGTCAGGCACCGCTAAGCCGCAAGCGGCAAACGGCGCCCCTGTACACAAGCGCCGTTTCGTGGTAAGAGAATGAGACCGATTTCGCGTCGAGCCGCCGCCCCAAAATGATACACGGAGCCCGCGATGAATGGCAAATCCGACGACGCATCTGCCGGCCCGCCGCCCCAAGGTCCTGGCGCTTCCAGTCAAGAGTTTCAGCACGCGCAGGTCAGCGCCCGCGTACCGGAAAAAGTCGGCCGGGGAGTCTTCAGCACCGGCGTCCTGGTGCTGCAAAGCGCCCATGAATTTGTGCTCGATTTCGTTCAAGGAATGGTCCAGCCGCGCCAACTCGCCGCCCGTGTCGTGCTGCCGCCCTCGTTCGTCCCCAATCTGCTGGCCGCCCTGCGCGACAATCTGGTTTCCTACCAGAACAAGTTCGGTCCGCCGCCGGCCTTGAAGCAGCCCGCCGCGCCGCCGACTCCGCCGCCGCCGATTGAGGAGATCTACGATCAATTCCGGCTACCGGATGACATGCTCGGCGGCGTCTATGCCAACGGCGCGATGATCGTCCACACCCAGGCCGAGTTCTGCCTGGACTTCATCGCCAACTTCTATCCCCGGTCAGCCGTTGCCTGCCGCGTCTACCTGGCCGCCGCACAAGTTCCCCTGTTAGCGAACTCGCTGGCACAATCCTTTCAGCAGTACCAGCAAAAGCTCGCCGCTCAGTCGGGCAAACCGCCGGCAGGGTAGTTCTACTGTAACGGATAGGCTCTGGCCATCGCCGTCCGCCCGGCTATTCTGGCATTCGGCCACAACCGGAGGAGGCGATCATGGCGACCATCTTGGAACACCCCGAGGCCGAGGTGCTGCTCGGTGCCGCCGCCGTCACGCCCGAGCAGGTTAATGCCTGCTCCCGACGCCTGCGCGCCTTCCTGCCTCGCTACCTCGCCCTGTTTAAGCGCTCCGAGCAGCGCGACAACGCCACCCTCATCCTGGAGGGCAAGCTGTCCGGGCTGGACCGCAAGACCTCCGAGCCCATCGCCAACCAGGCCGGCGTCCACCGCAAGCCGCTACAGGCCTTCGTCGGCTCCGGCCCCTGGGACGACGAGGCCGTCATGGCCGAGCTCCGCTCCCACGTCCAGCAGGAGTGGGCCGACCCAACGCCGCCCTCGTCATCGACGGCAGCGCCTTCCCCAAGAAGGGCACCCACTCCTGCGGCGTGGCCCGCCCGTGGTGCGGACGGCTCGGCAAGGTCGATAACTGCCAGGTCGGGGTCTTCCTGGCCTACGCCTGCCGCCACGGCCACGCCCCGCTGGACCGCCGCCTGAACCTGCCCGAGGACTGGGCCGCCGACGCCGACCGCCGCGAGGAGTGCCACGTCCCCGAGGCGGTCCGCTTCCAGGAGCGCTGGCGGATCGCCCTGGACCTGCTCGACCGCTGCCGGGGCATCCCCCACGCCTGGGTGACGGGGGATGACGAGTTCGGCCGGCCGAGCGAGTTCCGCGCCGAGTTGCGCCAGAGGGGGGAGCGCTACATACTGGACGTGCCGTGCAACACCCTGGTCCGCGACCTGGAGGCCCGTCCGCCGCGGCGCAAGCGCAAGAGGGGGCGCAAGCGGAAGGTGCCGTTCGAGCGGGCCGACGAGTGGGCGAGGCGGCAGCCCGCCTCGCGCTGGAGGCGGATGCTGGTGCGGGCGGGCGAGAAGGGCCCGCTGGAGGTGGACGCGATTGCGGTACGGGTGCAGGCCAGGCAGGACGGCCGGGTGGGGCCGGAGGAGCGCCTGGTGGTGACGCGAACGGTAGAAGAGAAGCCGAAGACGAGCTACCACCTGAGCAACGCGGGCAAGGGGGTGGGGCTGGAGGAACTGGTGCGGGGGCGGTCGGAGCGGCACCGGGCGGAGCAGGTGTTCGAGGAGGGCAACGGGGAGGTGGGGCTGGACCACTACGAGGTGCGGTCGTGGGTGGGGTGGCTGCACCACATGACGCTGTCGCTACTGGCTTTGTGGTTCCTGGCCCTGGAGAGGGGCCGGGTGGGGGGGGAAAAAGACGCTCCTGACGGTGTCCCCGTTGCGGGAGATATTCACGCTTGACCCAGGAAGTGAAATACTTCGTAGCGAACCGCGTGCCGGGGGAGCGTGGCCTCGCGCTGCGGCGGTTGCTGCGTGTGGCCTTTGGGCGCTGGTCGGTAGCGAGTTGTTTTCGCCAGGCCAATGAGAAACTGGGTTTGGACCATTACGAAGTTCGCGGCTGGCGTTGCCTGCACCGGCACTTTTACCTGACACAACGGACCCAGCTGTTCTGCGCCTGCCTGCGTCAGAAGTTCGACGACGCGACGACGCACGACGACCCGCTGGAACACCTGACGATAGAACAAGTGCGACGAGCCATGAACACTTGGTTGGAGACAGCGCGGGGACAACTCACGAAAGGAGCGCGTTTCCAACGAGAGTTGGCCAAGCAGCAGTACTACCAGCGTCGCCATGCTCAAGCGCGGCGATCCCACACGAAAACGCGCAA
>JBBQPD010000135.1:0-10239 GCA_038331535.1 Gemmatales bacterium
CCGCGACCGTCAGGGAGCGTTAGATTCTTACTGGAACTGGATTCTACGAGCCGCGACCGTCAGGGAGCGTTAGATTCTTACCTCGGAACTTCTCCGTATAGTGCGGAGACGTTCAGCCGAGTTCTTGCTGACAGCTATTAGCTGATAGCTATCAGCTTTCAGCCGGCCTGGTTTGGTGTGGTTGCGGCTTGGCAGTATTAGGAATATGCTGCAATAAACGCTCCCTGACGGTCGCGGCTCGTAAAATACGGCACCTTCCGAGACAGACTCAAAACCTCTTCTCCCAGCGAGGGACCGATGCGAATCCGCACGATGACGGTTCTGACGGCTGTGATCTTGTCAATGACTGGCGCCGTTCACGGCGGCGACTGGCCGCAGTGGAACGGCCCGAAACGCGACGGCCACGCCGACGAAAAAGGCCTGCTGAAGGTCTGGCCAAAAGACGGGCCGAATCTGCTCTGGACCTTCAAGAATGCCGGAACCGGCTTTACGGCGCCGGCGGTCGTCGGCGGCAAGGTCTACACGATGGGCTGCCGTGGGGACGACGAGTACGTCATCTGCCTCAACGCCAAGGGCGAAGAACTGTGGGCGACGAAGATCGGCCCCGTGTTTTGGGTCAAATCGAACCAGTGGAGCCGCGGCCCGAGCGGGACGCCCTCCGTGGACGGCACCTTGCTCTACGCCGTCGGCAGCCAGGGAATGCTCGTCTGCCTGGACGTCGCGAAGGGGGAGTTGCAATGGAAGAAGGATCTCCCGAAGGACATGGCGGGAGAGGTCAGCAACATCTTCGGCGGGCCGGACACCAAAAACTTCGGTTGGGGTTACTGCTGGTCGCCGCTGGTCGATGGCGACAACCTGATTATCACGCCCGGAGGTCCGAAGGGACTCGTGGCGGCGCTGAACAAGAAAACCGGTGCTCAGGTCTGGCGGAGTGAAACCATCCCCGATCAGGCGACGTACTCCTCGCCCATCGTTGTCGAGGTGGAGGGCGTGCGGCAGTATATCGTCATGGTACAGAGCGGCGCCGTCGGCGTGTCCGCGAAGAACGGTGCGGAGCTGTGGCGCTACAAACCCGACAATCCGTTTCCAGACGTCGTTTGTCCGACTCCCGTTTATCGCGACGGCCATGTGTTTCTGACCGCGATCGATGGGCCGAGCCACCTCGTCAAGTTGACCAAAAAGGGCGAACTATTCGACGCGAAACAGGTCTACAGCAAAACCGCAGGTAAGGAATTAGTCAATGCGCTGGGCGGCGTCATCCTCGTGAAGGATCACCTGTACGGAGCGCACGCCAAGACGGGCTGGAAATGCATCGACTTTCTTACAGGCAAGAAAGCCTGGGCAACCCGTAACGAGTCGGCAGCGATCGTTTACGCCGATGGCCTTCTCGTCTGGGTAACGCAAGACAGTGGAGAGGTCTTCTTGATGGCCGCGGATCCGATGACGAAGCTCGAAGACCCAAGCTCCTTCACGCTCCCGGTGGTTTCCAAACAGCGGATGCCGAGCGGCAAGGTGTGGACCTACCCGGTCATTTCCGACGGCAAGTTGTACCTACGCGATCAGGAGCTGATCTTCTGTTACGAGATCAAGTGATCTTGGCGAGCGGGAGGCGTTAGCCTCCCGGTGACTCACCGGGAGGCTAACGCCTCCCGCTCGCCTGATGCTGTGCGGAGGGTTCGCCGTGTTGCCGGACGACGCGCCGCGGGCCGACATCGTGCGTCATCAGTCCGACCGCCTGGCGGCCCTGCTCGGCTCGATCCTGCCCGATAATCGCTTTTACGCCCACAAACTCGCCGCCGTCAGCGGCGACGACTGGGAAGCCATTCCCTTCACGACGAAGGCCGAACTTCTCGAAGACCAGGCGCACCATCCGCCTTACGGCACGAACCTGACTTATCCCGTCGAGCGCTATTCGCGCCTCCATCAAACGTCCGGCACTTCCGGAAAGCCGCTGCGCTGGCTCGACACGCCGGAAAGCTGGTCGGCCCTGCTCGACTGCTGGGAAATCAACTACCGCGTCGTCGGCGTCCGGCCGGGCGATCGGCTCTTCTTTCCCTTCTCCTTCGGCCCGTTTCTCGGCTTCTGGTCGGCGTTCGAGGCGGCGTCGCGGCTCGGTTATCTCTGCCTGCCCGGCGGCGGCATGAGCAGCAAGGCGCGGCTGCGCTTCCTTCTCGACAACGCGGCCACCGTCATCCTCTGCACGCCGACCTACGCGCTTCACCTCGCGGAAGTGGCGGCGCAGGAAGACATCGATCTCGCTTCTTCTCCGGTGCGCGCGCTCATCGTCGCGGGCGAACCGGGCGGGAACGTGCCAGGAACGCGCCAGCGCATCGAGACGGCGTGGGGCGCGCGCGTCTTCGACCATAGCGGCATGACGGAAGTTGGTCCGCTCGGAATCGAATGTCTGGAAGCTCCCGGCGGTCTACATCTCTTGGAAAGTGAATGTCTGCCGGAAGTGATCGATCCCGCCGACGGACGGTCCGTGCCGCCCGGCACTTCCGGCGAACTGGTACTGACGACCTTCGACCGCCCCGGCAGTCCGTTGTTGCGATACCGCACCGGTGATCTCGTCTGCGTCGATCCGCGCCCCTGTGCTTGTGGTCGCTCGTGGATGCGCCTGAACGGCGGCATTCGTGGTCGGGTCGATGACATGATCGTGCTGCGCGGCAACAATTTCTATCCCAGCGCATTGCAGACGGTACTGCACCGCTTCCCCGAAGTAGCGGAGTATCGCATCGAGGTCGATCAGTCCGCCGCCCTGGCCGCCTTGCGAATCGAGGTCGAGTTGCAGCCCCACTCCGCGCCGGAGGTCGTCGGCCGTATCGACGAAGCGCTGCGCGAGGAACTGCTGTTTCGGGCGGAGGTTCGAGCCGTCCCGCCGGGTAGTTTGCCACGCTTCGAGATGAAGGCGCAGCGTCTCGTCCGAAAATGATCGGTGGAAGGATCAGGGTGAACTTCTAAAACACACTGGTAGGGGAAGTCGAACGGAGCGAGACCCACCCTGTCACCACGATTCCGAATTCTTCACCGCGGAGGACGCAGAGGATCGCAGAGGAGAACGAAAAACAAAAGTGGTCAACGAGTTGCGAAGGTTTACCGCTTGCGGCTTAGCAGTCCTGCCCGTCTAAGCCGCAAGCGGCAAACCGAACCACTACCCGTTCTGGTTTTCCCTCTGCGTCCCTCTGCGTCCTCTGCGGTGAAGAATCCGAGCTAGTAACCCGCCCCTGCTTCTGTGAGTGCCGCTACATGAAACGCATCCTCTCTCTGCTGACGCTGCTGGCCCTCGGCAATACCGCCGCGTGGGCCGGCGACTGGTCCAACTGGCGCGGCCCGGAACAAAACGGCGTCGCGCGCGAAACCGGCCTGCCCGACAAATGGGATGCGGCCACGGGCGAAAACGTCGTCTGGCACGCGCCTGTCGGCGGCCGTACCACGCCCATCGTCCAGAAGGGCCACGTCTACTTCATCAACAAGGTGGGCGACGGCGCCTCGCAGCAAGAGCGGGTCATGGCCCTCGACGAGAAGACCGGCAAGATCGCCTGGGAGTACAAGTTCAACGTCTGGCTCACCGATATCGTCGCCGACCGTCTCGGTTGGACCAATATGGTCGGCGATCCGGAGACGGACACCGTTTTCGCGCACGGCACTCAAGGCTTGTTGATGTGCTTCAACCACGACGGCAAGATCGTATGGCAGCACTCGCTGGGTGAGGAGTTCGGCCGTATCTCCGGTTACGGCGGCCGCATCGCCAGCCCGATCATCGACGGCGACCTGCTCATCATCAGCATGCTCAACGCCAGCTGGGGCTACGAGGGAAGCGGCCGCACGCGCCTCGTCGCTTTCGACAAGAAGACGGGCAAGGTCGCGTGGTGGGCTTCCACCGGTTTTCCGCCGAAGGACACGTACTATTCCACGCCGGTCGTCGCCGTCATCAAGGGCGAGCGACTGGTCATCACCGGCGGCGGCGACGGCGGCGTTCATGCCTTCCGGGTCCGTACCGGTGAGAAAGTGTGGAGCTACATCTTCGGCTCGGCGGCCGTCAATTGCTCGCCGGTCGTCTTCGGCGATCTGGTCTACATCGGTCAGGGTGAGAACAACCTCGAGGGCGGCCTGCAAGGGAAGGTGGTCTGCCTGGACGCGGCGCAAGTTGCGAATGGCAAGCCGAAGCTGGTCTGGGAAAAGGACGGCATCAAGGCGAAGTTCGCCTCGCCGATCTTTTCCGAGGGGCGGTTGTACATTTGCAACGACGCCGGCACTCTGTATTGCCTGGATGGCCAGGACGGCAAGCAGCACTGGAGGATTCGTTATGGCAAGAACAGCAAGGGATCGCCTGTTCTGGCCGACGGTAAGATCTACATCGGCGAAGAGGACGGCGTCTTTCAGATCCTCGAGCCGGGCGCGAAGGCATGTAAAAAATTGCACGCCGAGGAGTTCTCCGGCCAGGTGATTAACGGCAGTCCGGCGGTGGCAAATGGCCGGGTGTTCTTCATGACGACGGAGCAGATGTTCTGCATCGGTCTCAAGGAGCCGGGTAAGCCGAACGAGATTCCGGCCCCCGTCAAGGAGGCGCCGGTCGCCAAGGGTGCCGCCGTCGCCTTCGTGCAGGTTCTGCCGGCGGATACGGTCGCGCGGCCGGGAGAGAGCGTCGATTTCAAAGCCATCGGCTTTGACAATGGCGGACGGTCGCTCGGCGAGGTGAAGGTGGACTGGTCGCTGGCCGGGTCGCGGCTGCCGGAAGGTATTCCGCCGCCGCCGATGGGTACGCCCGCACCGCCCGCTCTTCAAGGCAAGCTCAGCGAAGCCAGCGGTTCCGAGACGACGAAACTGACCATCCAGGCGGCCCCGCCGCCCGGTCAGTTCGGCCGTGTGCTGGCCACGCTTAGCGGAGGCAAGGTTGTCGGCGAGGCGCGCGTGCGCGTCGTGCCCGCGCTGCCCTACAAGGCGGATTTCAGCAAGATTCCCGAGGGCCGCACACCCGGCGGCTGGGTCAACACGCAGGGCAAGTTCGCCATCGTCAAGCTGGCCGACGGGTCGTTCGCGCTGAAGAAGCTGGCGCTCAATCCCAGCCCGCTCGTCGCCCGCGCCAATGCCTACATGGGCATGCCCGACACGCGCGATTACACGATCCAGGCCGACGTGATGGGTACGCAGGTCGGCGGCGACCTGGCCGACGCCGGTATCGTCGCCAACCGCTACACACTGATGTTCTTCGGCAACAACAAGCTGCTGCGGCTCGTGTCGTGGGACGCGCTGCCGCGCATCGAGAAGAACATTCCGATGGAGTTCAAGCCGAACGTCTGGTTCCGCATGAAGCTGACCGTAGAGGTCAAGGGCGACAAGGCACTGGTGCGCGGCAAGGTCTGGGAGGCCGACAAGGAGGAACCGAAGGAGTGGACGATCGAGGTCGAGGATCCGATCGGCAACAAGGAAGGCGCGCCCGCCCTCTACGCCAACGCAACCGGTATTGAGCCGCCCAAGCCGGGCACGGAGATCTTCTTCAAGAACGTCTCGGTGACGCCGAACAAGTGAAGCCATATAGCCCCCGGCAAGCCGGGGGTTCACGCCTTACCCCCGGCAAGCCGGGGGCTATATGAAGGAACAAAACCATGAACGACTCTCACCTGCGCCGCCGTCTGGCGCTGACCGCCACCGTCCTCGTCTTCGGCGGGGTGATCGCGGCCATCGCTTACCAGGGAGCCAGGAAGGAAGACGCGCCCGCCAAGGACGACGTCAAAAAACTCGCGGAACGAAACCCGACCGAATGGCCGCTCTTCGGCGGCACCGTGTCGCGCAACCTCGTTAATTCCGTGGACAAGAACATCCCGCAAGATTTCGACGTGGCCAAGGGCAAGGCGGGCAACATCAAGTGGTCGCAGAACCTCGGCTCGAAGGCTTACGGCGGTCCGGTTATCTCCGGCGGCAAGCTCTTCATCGGCACCAATAACGGCCAGCCGCGCGACCCCGCCGTCATCGGCGACAAGGGCATCATGATGTGTTTCGACGAGAAGACCGGCAAGTTCGAGTGGCAACACGTCTACGACAAATTGCCGGCCGGCCGCGTCAACGACTGGCCGGAGGAGGGCATCTGCTCCAGTCCATTCGTCGATGGCGACCGGATGTATTACGTCAACAATCGCGCCGAGGTCGTCTGCTCCAGTACGGACAACAAAACCGTCCACTGGAAGTTGGACATGATCAAGAAGCTGAACGTCTTTCCGCACAACCTCACCACCTGTTCGCCGCTCGCCGTTGGCGACACCTTGTTCGTCATCACCAGCAACGGCGTCGATGAAGGGCACATCAACATTCCCCAGCCGGCCGCACCGAGCTTCCTCGCCATCGACAAGAAGAGCGGCGACGTGAAGTGGTCGAGCAACCTGCCGAGCATCGAACTGCTCGCGGCCCAGAAGGCAGGTAAGGCAGTCAACATCGAGTCGATGAAGAACAAGGGTCAGATTTTGATGCACGGCCAGTGGTCGAACCCGGTCTATGCCGAGCCGAACGGCAAGCCGGTCATCATCTTCCCCGGCGGCGACGGCTGGATGCGCGGCTACAACCCGGCCGACGGCAAGCTGCTCTGGCAGTTCGATTGCAACCCGAAGGCGTCGTTCTACGTCCTCGGCCCCAAGGCGACGCGCAACGACTTCGTCTCGACGCCGATCGTCTGGGAAAACAAGCTGTACATCGGCGTCGGCCAGGATCCCGAACACCTCAAGGGCGTCGGCCACCTCTGGTGCATCGACCTGGTGCAGGCGGCCGAGAAGGGAGCGACGAACAAGAACAACGACGTGTCGCCCTTCAGCGCTCCGGACGACACCAATCCGAAGTTCGATCCGAAAGACCCCAAGAACAAGGACTCGGCCCTCGTGTGGCACTATGGCGGCATGAAGGAGAAGCCGAAGAAAGGCGAGCGACCCTACATTTTCGGCCGGACGATGAGCACCTGCTGCGTCGTGGACGGCCTGCTCTATGAGTGTGAATACGACGGCTGGCTGCACTGCCTCGACGCGCGCACCGGTGAATTGCACTGGCAGCACAACATGGAAGCCGATTGCTGGAGTTCCCCCTACTTCGTCGATGGCAAGATTTACCTCGGCAACGAAAACGGGCAAGTCCTCGTCTTCAAGCACGGCAAGAAGCTGGACTTGCTCAACACCGTGGAGACGGGCGCGTCCTACGTCCGGGCGACGCCGGTGGTGGTCAACGGCGTCATGTATGTCGCGACCGAGAATCCGTGTACGTTGTACGCCGTGACGCCGGGCGGGAAGTAATTCTTTCCTCTCAACTTCGCCGCAAGATGCAAAGAAGTTCAGCCTTGTTCTTGCTGAGAGCTGACAGCTACTAGCTATCAGCTTTCAGCCGGACAGGTTTTGGGTGGTTGCTAACCCGTTGCGGCTCGGCCGCGTTAAGATAGGGAGAAAATACTGTACTCCGCTACGTTGTGGGAAGTCGAATTCCGGGCAAATAATCGATTTTCCGGGAAGTTCATGAGGGGAGCCAGACGGTGCGTGGGCGTGGCGGACATGCGCGGCAGCAGCCGCAGAGTCAAGAATGGTAGGGACTTACGGTGAAAAGCATGTCCGCCACGGATGGCGGACGTGCGCGGAGTGTGGCGGAGATAGTAGAAGCATTCACACGAGGAACGCAGGATGTTCAGCGTCAGCCGAGGTCTCTGTCTGTCCTTCGCGTTCCTGGTCGCGGGCTGTTCGCGCTCGACGACGTGTCACTGTGTCGAGACGGCGCCCGTGGAACCGGCGGACGCTCCCGGCGACAAGGACGAAGTCAAACCGGTCGGGCCGAACAGCGTGCCGATGCTGGGCGGCACCATTAGCCGCAACATGGTGAACACGGTCGAAAAGGGCATTGCCGATTCGTGGAACACCGAGAAGGGCAAGCAGAAGAACATCAAGTGGGCCGCCAAGATCGGCGATAATCCCTACGGCGGCGGCGGTCCGGTCATCGCCGGCGGCCGCGTCTTTGTCGGCACCAACAACGGCTCGAATGACGCCAAAAACCCGTATGACCCCGCGATTACGGGCGACAAGGGCGTGCTCATGTGCTTCCGCGAAGCGGACGGCAAGTTTCTCTGGCAGATCATCCACGACAAGAATCCCGGTGAGATCGACAACGCCCTGACGGGGGTGCTCTCGACTCCGGCCGTGGACGGCGATCACCTCTACTACGTCAGCAACCGCTGTGAGCTGATCTGCGCCGACGTGCAAGGCGACACGGCCACCGGCAAAGGGAAAATCGTCTGGTCGCTGAACATGATCGAGGAGTTGAAGGTCTATCCCGGCGGCCTCGCCGGCAGCGTGCCGAACAGCTCGCCGCTGGTGATCGGCGACCTGGTTTATGTCCTTACCTCGAATGGCTCGGATTCGACGCCCAAGGTGATTAGTCCGAAAGCGCCGACGCTGATCGCCGTCAACAAGAAGACCGGGAAGCTGGTCTGGTCGGACAATTCGCCCGGAGACAGAATCATGGACGGTCAGTGGTCCAGCCCGGTCGCGGCCGAGGTCGACGGCGACATGCTGGTCATGTACGGCGGCGGCGACGGTTGGGTGTACGCCTTCGAGGCCAAGACCGGCGAGCTGCGCTGGAAGTTCGACTGCAATCCCAAGGGAGCGGTCTTCAAGCCGACCGGCGGCGGCACCCGCAACTACCTCGTCGCTATTCCGGTGGTGTATGAGAAAAAGCTGTATATCGCCGTCGGCCGCGAGCCTGACTCCGGCGACGGCGTCGGCCACCTCTGGTGCATCGACATCACCAAGAAGCCGGCGAGCAAGGACAAGGACGTATCTCCCTTCAGTGCGCCGGACGACGAGAATCCGAAGTTCGACCCCAGGGATCCGAAGAACAAGGACTCCGCCCTGGTCTGGCATCGCGGCGGCCTGGTCCTGCCGAAGCCGGCGCGAGAGCGCGACAAGGTCTTCGGCAGGTCGGTGAGCACGCTGGCCGTTCACGACGGACTCGTTTACGCCCCGGAGATCGCCGGCTTCCTCCAGTGCCTGGACGCCAAGACCGGCGAGAAATACTGGGTTTACGACATGCAGGACGCGACCTGGAATTCGCCCTATTATGTCGATGGCAAAGTGTTCCTGGGCACCGACGGCAGCGCGGTGATCGTGTTCCAGCACGGCAAAGTGCTCAAGGCGCCAACCAAGATCGACATGGAATATCCGGTGCGCGTCCCGCCCGCCGCGGCCAACGGCGTGCTGTTCATTCACAACGCGACTTACCTGTACGCCATCGCCGAAAAGAAGTGACCGTGTCGGCTTGCCGTTTCGCGAAACGCCAGGCCCGATTCCACCGTGTTTACCCCCTACGACTGAGGACTCAACGTGTCCGCCGCGACCCCCCAAAGTATCCAGGACGCCCGCGCGAAGCTCGACAAGCACGTGCGCGAAACGGTGCAGTGGCATTTCAATCCCGACACCGGCACGCCGTTCTGGCTCGACAAGGCGAAGTCGTACAAGTTCAATCCGCTCAAGGACGTGCAGGGCTTCGACGACCTGAAGCTGTTTGGCCTCTTCGAGGATGAATGGCTGCGCGGCGGCCCCGTGCGCCGCTGGGTGCCGAAGGGGCTGGCCGACAAGGCGTGGTACGTCTTCGAGACCGGCGGCACGACCGGCATTTCCAAGAGCCGCGTCGTCGCCGACGATTTCCGCATCGACTACGAACAGTTCAGCGAGACGCTGCCGGAGAAGTTCTTTCCGAAGAAGACGAACTGGCTGATGCTCGGCCCGTCCGGTCCGCGCCGGCTGAGGCTGGCCGTCGAACACATGTGTCAGGTGCGCGGCGGCATCTGCTTCTGCATCGACCTCGACCCGCGCTGGGTGGTCAAGGTCATCAAGAAGGGCTGGATGGACCACCTGAAGGCGTATCAGGAGCATTGCATCGACCAGGCCATGACGATCCTGTCGGCCGGGCACGAGATCAAGTGCATGTTCACGACGCCGAAGCTGCTCGACGCCCTGTGCCAGCGTCTGGAGAAGGAGGGTTCGAGCCTCGCCAAGCAGGGCATCACCGGCATCTTCTGCGGCGGCACCGAGATGACCTCGCAGTGGATTCGCTTCATGATCGAGGAGTATCTCACCCAGGACATTTACATCGCGCCGACCTACGGCAACACGTTGATGGGCCTGGCCGCCTCCGACATGCCGACGGCCGCGGCCAACTACAAGATCGCCTACTACGCCCCGCAGCCGCGCGCCGTCGCGGAGGTCGTGGAGTTCGACA
>JBBQPD010000136.1:0-10201 GCA_038331535.1 Gemmatales bacterium
AGCTGATAGCTGTCAGCCAATCCCGTCATTCTTTCCGAACGCTCGTAGCAACAAGTGGGCTACTTTGGTTTTCGATTTCCTCTGCGATCCTCCGCGTCCTCCGCGGTGAAGAATCCGGGTTAGCGCACGAACACCTCGTAGGCTTTGGGGTCGAACAGGGCACGCAGCAGTGCTACCGATCGCTTCCCGTCGGCGGCCTGCAACAGGTCCAGAAACAGGTTCTCGGTCCCAGCCCAGGGTGTGTCGCCGGAGACACAGCGCTGACAACGCCCGCCGTCCGGGTGGGCCAGGAAACGGACAATGTTTAGCAGCCCGCGCTGATAGGGCTGCGCGTCGATTCGGCAGCCAAGCAGCCGGGCTTGGCGCGCGCAACTGATGTGAGACGGTGCGAAGGCGCGCGTCGCCTGACGGAACATCGCCAGGTCCGGCTCGGAATCGCCGACGGCCAGCGTCTCCGCGTCGGCCAGCCCGACCCAGTCACGGAGGGCCGCGAGACCGGTGCCCTTGTCCACTTCCTTCGCAGTGATCGTGGTGTCGAGCGTGGTTTGGTGGATGAGCAGG
The DNA here is from genome assembly GCA_038331535.1 of Gemmatales bacterium. Taxonomy (GTDB): domain Bacteria; phylum Planctomycetota; class Planctomycetia; order Gemmatales; family Gemmataceae; genus JBBQPD01. The sequence goes on from JBBQPD010000136.1 coordinate 562, forward strand.
CGGTCCAGCCCCAGGCCAGCGAGCAACTGCCGCACCAGCAGGTGAGGCAGCGGCACCGCGGCCTTGTCGTCGGTGGTCGCGGCCAGGATTGATCGCACGGGGGAGGGGACCGGCAGACGACCCAATGTTTTCGCTGGTTCCTCGAAGGTGTACGCCCGGATCGAGTAGTGGTAGCGCTGATCGAGGAAGACTCCGGGAACCTGGGCCAGGGCGGTTCGCGCCACGTCGAGCTGGCGGAGAGACTCGGGACTCACGAGGACACGGCCGCGCTGATTCACGGCGTCCCAAAGGAACGCGCCATACTCCGCCACGCCGCCCGCGAACCCGTAGGCCCGGCAGTATTCCTGCACTTCCACCGCCGACCGCGCCGTGTCCAGGGCGACCGAGAACTCATGGGCGTGCAACAGGGCAATGGCCCGGATGCCCGCCGCGGTGGTACACGGAAAGCCGAAGAGACGCCGGTCGATGACCCCATCGACGTCCAACACTACCAGGGGCGCACGCCAGCCCACCTCCTGCGCGGGCCGGCACAAGGCGCCGCAGAACCGGGCGGTTTGGATCGTCAGGAAATGTACGGCGTCGATGAACTGCCGGTTGAGTTCCCGCACTCGGTCGGCGGTTTGCGTCTGCTGGAACAGACCCTTCTGGGCCGATGCCATCCCCCAGATTCCGGCGAGGAGCTTGTTCTGAAAGAGTCGCGCTTCGACGCCAGGGTCTCCGGACTCTTCGACGTAACCGCGGATGAGCCGGCTCTCTTCCTCGGGCGACAGCGCCAGTTGCAAGACAGCGTCGGCGAGGTCGTAGGCGGGGTCGAGGACATTCAGTTCGTTCTTGCCCATACCGTGGTGCTCGTAGTCCGTCTTGAGCGGCCCGCACGGCCCGGCGATCCACTCCGAGCGCTCCATGCGGCCGTCGATCAAGGTGGGACACGGACAGGGCTGCTGGGCGAGGTGGTGCCGGACGCGCGGCCGCATCAGCACGGCCGTGAGGAAACGGCCGTAAGCCCTGCTCAGCACCTTCTCCAGCAGTCGAAAGCCATCGTGCTGGTGCAGGCCCAGAGCGGGAGCGGGCCGCTTTTCCAGGCCGAGCAGGCGCACCCGTGCGGCAATGTAGGAGACGGTCGTCTGAACCCGCTGCTCCCGATCCTCGGCCTCGGGATTAGCAGTGGGAGGTTGCGGCATCCATTCCGAATACAGGATGCCGTCACGGAGGCCGTGGACCGGGGGAACGAACCCCGCGAGCCGAGTCCCCGCGAGGAAAGCGTGATAGCCGAGCCACCCCCAGCCGACGCTCTTGGCCAGAATGTAGCGGGTTTCTTCGCCCCCCTCCGGTGTTTGTAGTCGGACTTCATAGACGCGCTTCAACCGGTCGCAGCGGGCATCTCTGGACTCGGACGCCAGCCGGCGGTTGATCTCATCCGCCGCGGCACTGACGACGACACAGCTGCCGGCATACCGTTCGCCCTGGAAATACTCGGCCAACCGAGTTTCGACCCACTTGGGATGCAAAAGCCGTTGCTTGTGCCACTCGCCAGGCTCAAGCACCAAGACCACCGTTCCGGTCGAGGAGAGGGACTTGCCACAGTCCGGGCGGGCGGGATGCGCGGGGATCAGGACTGTCACCTGGTCCGACGCGAAGCCGATTTTCCGCACCATGTCAACCGCGAGCACGAACGTGTCGCCGGTGAACGGCGGGTCATCGAGGATCACGACACCATGCCCCGCACGGGCGCAGCGGCTCAACTCCGCGCTCTCTCTCGCGCCCGGCCCCTTGTCCGGATGGATCGTGAGGGAATCCACCGTCCGATAGCCCTCGGCCATGAGTAACGCACGTAACAGGGGAACGAAGTACGAACCCGCGGTGCGTAGTCCGAGGACGAGGAGCGGTTGCGCGCGCTCGGGAAAGCGAGCGATGTAGCGCCGCCCTAGCTCGATCAAGTCGTGATGCGTCAGGTCGAGCTTGCGGAACGCGGAGGGGATGTGAATCGGCTCGGCCCGCAAGTCGGAGGGCAACGGCGACCGCAACACCGCGGCAAGCCCATCCCCGGCAAGAGCAAGGGCAATTGGGTCGGGTGTTCCTTTGTCGATAAACAAGGAAAGGAATCGGTCCAAAGGGGCTTGCAAACTCTCGCGCCAGCGTCGAACACGCCCTCGCCGGCGCCAACGCAGGACGGCCCCAAGTGTCTCGGTCGCCCACCGGGCACTGCGAACCAAACGCCCGGCCGATCGCCTGCCCAGCGGCAGCGTTTTTCCGCGCAGGTACTCGTCCACCGCGTTGAGTACCGCGCCAGACAGCAGGAACACGTTCGTCATGACCTCGCCGGTCTGCCAGGCTTCCAGCGGCGCACGCAGCCGGTCGATCTCAATGCCCAGATATTCGACCGCTTCGCCCACTGTTGGAAACGGGTTGAGGCACCAGCCGTAGCGCTGATAGAAGTCGCGCTCCGACGGAGGTTCGACGACCGGCTGACAGGCGAGCCTCCCGCGTAAGCGGGGGGAGGTGACATCCAAACTCATCGCGGTCCTCCGTGAAACGGTTGGGCTCCAACGTCAGCGAACGCTGAGGGCCTGCGCATAAATGCCCATCAGCGTTCGGTAATTCGACTCCGCCGTGTATTTCCCCTCGTACTCTTCACGGGCGGCCCGGCGCATCCGGCTCTGTTGCAGGGGGTCGTCCATCAGGCTCCGCACCTTCGTAGCCAGGTCGAGCGCGTCTCCCGGCTCGAAGTGCAGTCCTGTGCGGCCGTGGTCCACGACCTCGGCCATCGCGCCGAGGCGGGAGGCGATGACGGGCGTCCCCTTGGCAAACGCCTCGATGAGGACCCGCGGGAAGTTCTCGTAACACTGCGACGGCAGTACCAGGAACGTCGCTGCGCCGATGAGCGGGTACACCTCCGCAAGCGGTTTGCTGCCGAGCCATTCGACGGCGGCGCCCTGGGCCGCGGCCGCGCGCACCGTCTCCGCCAGGGGGCCGTCGCCGACGATCTTGAGAGGCACCCGTTCGCCCAGGCTCTGCCACGCCTTCAGGAGCGTCTCCACTCCCTTTTCGGCCGACAGCCGGCCCACGAACACGCCGTAGTTTCCCGTGCCCGCGCCCGGACCCGGATCGGGATAGACGAAGTTCGCTTTGACGAGGAGCTTGTCCGCGGGCAGGCCCCCGGCGACGAATTTGCCGCGGCTGAACGCGGTGAGGGCCACGTAGACATCGACCGCCTTGCGCCAGGTGCCCAGGGCGCGGTGCGCGGCGAGCATGGTCGCCACCCCGGTGCTGGCCACGCGGCTGCCGCGGTAGCATTTGTGGACGATGCCCGGCCAGGGGATCGCCCGGCCCAGACAGTCTTCACACACCTGGCCGTTACGGAAGAAGAGCGCGTTGGGACAGAGCAGACGGAAGTTGTGCAGCGTTTGCACCACCGCTACCTTTTCCTCGCGGGCGGCGTAGTAGGCGGCGGGAGAGATCAGGGGGAAAGTGTTATTGAAGTGGGCAACCTGCGGGCGATGCTCCCGGATCAGTTCTCGAATCTCGTCGTGCGCCGGCCGGCTCCACACGGTGCGCAAGGCCAACTGAATCCGGCCCATCGTGTGAATCGCATCGTTGTGAACACAATACTGGATCACGTCATGCCCGTAGGCTTTGAGCATCGCGACCTCGGCCGCGACGCACTGGTCCTCGCCGCCAGCCTGCTGGTAGAAGTTGTGGACGATGAGGATTTTCATGGCCGGGCACCCCCGCATGGGGTAGGTGCCGCGAGCCGAGCGGCACCACCGGCCCGGTCAGACTCGACGGACCTATTCTCGGCCTGGCAGACTTGCCAATTGGTGAGCGCCGGCGCCTGACCGGTGAACTGGCCCAGGAAGCGCAAGACTTCCTCCAACCGCTGCCACTGGCCGGCTTGCTCCAACTCCCACGAGTGGCCCCAGAGATGAAACACCCCGCCGCGCCGCAGGGCGTGTTCCAGCAACGACTGGACCAGGCGCGGCCAGTCGGTCGAGCGGCCGTACACGACGTAGAGCCAGAGGTTCCGCAGCGCCGCGCGCTTGAGCAGATTGCGGGCGTAGACGCACAGGCCGTGCGGGTGGGTCTGGATGGTTGTCGGCAGCATTAACAGCCCGGCCGCGCGGCGCGGGTAGTCGAGCGATAGCAGTTCCACGCTGCGGACGGCCAGAAAGCCCGCCCGCCGGATGAGGCTCAAGTGCCGCGCGGAGTACCTGCCCTTGGGGGGGCAGAACAGCGGGCAAGAGAGGCCGGTTTCGTCTTCGATCCAGCAGCGGGAGTCAGCGATCTCTTGCCACGCCTCCGGCTCGGTCGCGCCGGTGAGGTCAACGTGGTGGACAGTGTGGGCGCCGACCTCGAACGTCCGACTCAGCTCGCGGACCTGGGCGGGCGTCATCGTCCCGTACTCGGAAGTCTGCGGCACATAGAAGGTGCCGCGCAGGCCGTGCTTCGCGAGCAGGTCCGCCACGCGGAAATCCAGTGGATGGCCGTCGTCCCAGCTAGTCGTGATGTAGGTCGTTGGCTTCATGGCGCGCCCCCCGCACTCGGAGTTGCGATTCCGGGGGGCTGATAACGGCAGGCCGTCGGGTCGTGGCGGTAGAGCCACAAGGCCGCCAAGCCGACGCCGTAGATAGTCCAGTACCATATTCCTCCCATCGGCCCTTCGATGAACACGTCGAACGTTGTGTTGGCCATGAAGGCCATGCCGTAGGCCAGCAGGAAGAGAAAGATCCCCGCCCAGCGTTCGTCGCCCGCCCGGCGGCTGTGGAGATAGCCCCGCACCATGGCCCACCCCCAGCTGAACTGAACCAGCGCCCAGAGCATCGTTCCAGGAACGCCCCCCCGGGCCAACATGGTCAGGTGGCCGTTGTGCGGGCTGCGCAAGGCATTGTCTTCGTCTAGTTGGTAACCGTCGTCTTCGGCCAGGTTGATCCCGAACCCCTTTCCGGTCCAGAAATACTTCCCATTTACGGTGTAATTGACGATGTCCTTCCACCACTCCAGGCGCCATTCCTTCGTGGCGTCGAGGTCGCCGACCTTGGCAGTACCCGTGTAGCTCGCGAAATTGGCCACGACCTGCTCGAACGATATTTCCCGCTCCCGGTTGGGCATCTTGATCCGGAAGTCCGATGCCGCGAGGAACACCAGTCCGGCGACCACTATCCCCGCCAGGCGCCACAGCGACCGGTCGCGAGGCTTGGCGCAGAAGCACACCGCGCCGACCAGAAGGAACGAGAGCAAACCAGCCCGGTCGTAACTTCCCACGGCGACGAGGGACAGGACGAGCAGCAGCACGCGCCAGAGGCTGATTGCGCCACCGAGCCCGGAAACCCAGAACGCCAGAATGCCGGCCAGGTGGACCTGGATGTCTCCCCCCTTGGGAACAACGACCGGCATATTGACCCAGGGCCAGTTCGGGATCGCGTCCCCGAGGAAGCGGTATCCGAACCAAGCCAGAGGGGCGCCGACAAGAAAGATCACGGTGAAGCGGTTGTACAAGCGTAAGAGGGTCGCGAGCCGAGCCGGACGGGCGAGGACGTAGGCGAACGCGATCAGCGCAAAGGCGCCATAGCCCCAGATCGCCGCGTCGCGGAGTGCGTCAACGCCGTACGCGGAGACATCGGGCCAGGTTCGCGCAATTCCCCAAACGCCGAGGAGCAGCAGGGGCAAAAAAGATGGGTGTTGGAGGAACCGCGCCCAGTTTCCGCTCACGATTAGCCAAACCAGGCCGCAGAACAGGAGCGCCTCGCCGATGAATAGCGGCGGGATGCCGATGTACGCCCACCCCTTACCTAATAAGGCATATCCAAGCAGATTCAGAGCAAGGAAGTGCAGCCATTTTCCACCCGCCGAGGCAGTCGGCGCGGCGCTGTCGGGTAGCCGCACCCGCGCGGCCGGCCACCGGGTAATTGGCGAATCCGTTGCTGGCGTCGCTGTGCTCATGCCTGTTCCCTGCCCTTCTCGCGGCAGGTCGAACCGCCTCTGGCGTCTCCCGCCTCCCCCCGCAGCCGGGCGAGGATCGCCTCAATACGGTGGGAAGCGATTCGCCGTAGCAGCAGGTGCCAGACGCCGCGCGGGGAGGACGACACCCGGAGTTGATTCAAATAGACCCGCACGCACGCCTGGGTTTCGTCCAGCAGAGAAGTTTTCTCCCCGGCGGAACCTGCTCTCTCCAGAAAGACCCGCAAGACTCCCTCGGCGAGACGTTCTTGACGGCGGCGGGCGGCGGGGTTTGCGAGAGTCTTCTTCACGGCGACCCCCGTGTCGTACAGCAGGTAAGCCAGGTCGCGCGACGCCGGGTACCACCGTTTGCTCACGCCATCGCACAGGAAGGCACTTTCGAGGATGCCCGGATCGACAAACGAGAGGATTCCCGCGGCCGGGTCACAGAGGATGTTGTCGAAGTTCAGGTCGCCGTGAATCTGGGCGTCGGCCGACCAGAACCGTTCCATCGCCCCGACGACCGCCCGGGCGATCGAGTCCAACGCCTCCGCCGACACTGCGCTGGTCTTCAGGCAAGAAGTCAGCGACGCGCCAGGAACCCGCGTCATCACCAGCGCGAGCGGCTGTTCGCAGTGATACAAGGGTGCCGGGGCGTTGATCTTCCAGCCGTGGAGGGTGCGGTCATTTAGCCTGGCGTGGCATTGGGAAAGTGAGGCGAACTGGCCGCGCACGACCTCGGCGGACGACCGCGCCGCCGGTTTGTAGACCTTGACCACCAGTTCGAGGTGTGTCTGCCAGAGAGGCCGGCCGTCGTGCCGCCGGACGCCGACAATACTAGCCTGGGCTCCTTCGCTCACAGGCTCCACCACCCACCCGCCGGGTTCGGAAGTCGGAATGAAATGTTGCATCACTCGTATCACCGTCGCGTCGAGGCCGCTCCGGCCTGAGGAGTGCTCTTCTCCGGCGGCCGGCCCGCGCGCGAACGCCAGGAAGCCGGCCCACCGCCCGAGCGACCCGGCCACGTTGCCGGCGAGAAACCCGTAGGCGGCACCCGTTACACCCCAGCCGACGACCAGGCACGGGATCAGGGCCGTGGACAGGACGACGGCCCACAGACCCGCCTTGAAAATCAGGTCCGGCCGCTCGACCGTCGCCAGCGCGCCGGAGGCCGGCATGCCCAGCGCGGAGACCAGCATGGCCAGGGACAGCACCGCGACGGTGTGCCCTTGCCCCGCATACTGGCTGCCGTTGTAAAGCACACGCAGGATGTCCTCGCCGGCAAAGATCACGACCGCGCAAAACACCGCCATGGCCGTGCCCAGCAGCAGCGTGGTCTGAAAGACCACCCGCCGCAACGCCGCACCGCCCCCCTCGCTGTAGGCCTGGGCGGTCCGGGGTGCCAGGGCGTTGCTCAGTCCCAGGGTTAAGGGGTTGGAGAACAACACCACAGTCAAGCACGCCGCGTAGACGCCCGTCGCCTCCATCCCGAGGAGGCACGCCAGAAGCCAGTGGATGAAGTACGCTTGCACCGACAAAGTGATCTGGCTGGCGAACAGCCACTTGCCCAGCGCCCAACTCGGTCGGAGTGTGGACCACGCCTCCTTGCGGCGGATCACGAAATTCCCGCGCGCCCGGTACAACCAAACAGCACCCGTCAGGCCACAGGCCACGCCGATCACAGCGAGCGCGGTGCCGGCAGACAACCGCCCGGTCGAGGCCAGCCAGGCCAGGCCTGCGAGCTGCACCACAGCCACAGCCACGTCCAGGGCCAGCGCCTCAGCCATGCGCAGGTGCGCAAATGCGAAGCGCCGGCCAAACTCACGCAGGAGTGCGAAGGGCAGCATCGCCACCAGCGCCCAAGCCACCACCACCAAACTTGGCACGGCCCCGGCCACCGACAGCACCGCCGCCATCGCGGCCTGGACGGCGAGGGTCAGGGCCGAGAGCAACCCCTGATGCGCCAGCACACTGCCGGCGTACTCCGACCGCGCCCCTTCCGGTCGGCGGTGCCGGTGGATGGTGTAGGGCAGCGCGATCAGCGACTCCTGCACGCACGCCCACGTTACCAGCAGGGAAACCCCCAGTGCGTAGACGCCCAGTTCGCCCGAACTGCACCACCGCCCGATAAGGATCGTTGTCACGAAGCTGGTACCGCTTACCACGGCCTGATCCACTAGCGCCAGGGTGTGCTCACCCACCGCGGCCTTCATGAAACGAGCCCATGGCCCAATCTTCCGGACGGCCGGCACGGCATCAGGGCGGTCCGGATCGGACCGCGGTAGTCCGCCGGCCGTCACGGTCTCTCCGAGAACTGCGCTTGGCTCCAAACGGCTCTGCATTACTGCTCCCTGCAAAAGTAAGGATGAAGCGAAGACGCCGCTGAGTTCGCTTTATCCTTCAACCTCCATGCACTCTTCCCCAGACTCCGGCCCATTAGTGGGCACCCCGACGAAGCAGCACGGCCGGCACCGTCAGGAAGAGCAGCTTGAGATCCTGCCACACCGAGGGCGAGCGGATGTATTGCATGTCCATGCGCACCCAGTCCTCGAACGAGACCTGACTGCGGCCGCGCACTTGCCAGATGCACGTCAGTCCGGGCGTCACGTCCAGCCGCTGCCGTTGCCAGCCGACACAGCCCCGCGACTCGGCGCAGGGTAGCGGGCGAGGGCCGACCAGGCTCATGTCGCCCACCAGGATGTTCCACAACTGCGGCAGCTCATCCAGGCTCGTCTTGCGCAGGAACCTTCCGAGTGCCGTGACGCGCGGGTCGTTGCGGATTTTGAAGGCCGGCCCATCCTGTTCGTTGCGGTGCCGCAACTCGTCTTTGCGGGCCTCGGCGTCCAAGACCATCGTGCGAAATTTATAGATGACGAAGGGCTTCCCGCCGCGCCCGCTGCGCAGCTGGCGGAAGAGTACAGGGCCGCGCGAGGTTAGCTTGAGGGCTGCAGCGATGACCACGAGCAGAGGGGATAGCAGGGCCAGCCCGGCGAGAGACCCTACCACATCCAGGCAGTGTTTCCAGAGTGGTCGCGCACAGACGAAGAGCGCCTCGAGCGCTACGACCGTCCGCTCCGATTCGGCTGCCGCGTCCTCGGGGATGGCCTCTCCGGAGGGGCCGCTCGTGTAAGCGTATACCGTGCAGATCGGCGGCGCGAGGTCGCCGGGGAATTCCAGACAAATGTCGTCCGCCAGCTTCCATGCGCCTGCCGCGGACGTACTCGGCAAGACGGCGCCGACCCGCTCGTCGTCGAGCCAACCGATTTCGTCCGTTGACCGCAGCCGCTTCCTCAGGATGGCCGCGAGCCGGCGAAGGCTTTTGGAGCGCTCTTCCGGGCAGCGCGGCGTGAAGGCGATCACCGCGAGCCGATCCCCCGTCCGGTCCGTGCGCCCGCGCTCGCGCGTCAGCACCTTACGAAACTGCTCGGCAGATGACAGGTCGGCCAGGAAGTTCTCCCCGGCAACTCCCACAATCTTGCGGACACCGAAGAAGATTTTCGCAAAGAACATACGCACCTGATCCCATGCGGTGAGAAACAGAGGAATGATCACTTGGGCTGATCGACAGGGCCTACGCATTACAGCTTGCCCAGACTCCAGTCGATTCTGGGGGACCGAACGGACGGGCCACTTGTCCCGAGGGAAGCCGTAGGTATACAATTCCGCCTTGCGGAGGACATTTTGGCGACCTCGGAAAAAACGGCAC
>JBBQPD010000137.1:0-10180 GCA_038331535.1 Gemmatales bacterium
AAAACGACTCGAGGATCGTTCAGGAACCCGTCGTACATACCCCACGCATCTATAAGCGGCACCGCTTCAGTGCCGACTATCTTGGGGTTGGTGGCCAGCCGCAGAAAGCCCATTTGCGTGATACGGCAAAACGAGCATCCCGCGTTGGGAACTTGCTCAAACCAGCTTTTCGCCGTGGGGTGATGAGGATGTCGCGCGAACGCCAAGGCAAGCCAGATGTTAATGTCGGGGAGAAACATCTTTTTCCAGCCGCTGGCCAAACGGCTAGCGTTGCGGTTTTTTTAGCGACTGCCGATAGCTGTAAAGGTCTTCTTCTTCGAGAATCTCCGCGATGCGTTCGTTCGTCAAGTTCAGCGTGCCGGGATGCTTGGAAGGCACGAGGGGGAGTTGGACCCGCTTTTTCTTTCCCGGCTTGCGCCACACCTGGACACCGGAACACGACACGGTCACCTCCGCGCCTTCCGGCAGCGCAGCGCCGTCCTCAAGGACCACAACGCCATTGTGAACGTGACCGTGAATGACCATGCGATCATTTTCGGTCGTTCGGCTCACGAAATCAAGACCAGAGAGCGGGCAGCAACGATGACCAGTTCAGAACCAGCCATCCGCGTGAACGTGGACCCGACGAATCCTGGGCAGTTCTTCGCGTGTTGCGGCTTGCTTGAACTTGCTAACCGCCTCTGGTCCGGCGCGGAAGCATGGTTCGAAAAGGAGCAGTTTTGCATCGCGTGTAAGGGGTCGTTGAGCCTGCTACTGGATGCCTTAGTCGATTGCCACCTGACGAACACGATGACTGAGGCACAACACGCTCGATCCGACGAACTCTCGGCATGGAGCGTGGCCAAGCGCAAGAGCACCGGCGTCGAAGACGAATACAAAGCCCTGGGTAAATCGCTGCGAGAGGCCTCCATTGTTCTGAAAGCCCCGTTCGACATCACGCTTGACTGGTTCATTGACGATTACGCCGGGGGAAGCCGGTTCAAAACTTGGGCAGGCCAACAATCGGTTCTGACTATCTCCGCTTCGATGAAGGCCCCATTGAAGGCCGCCGAATGGCGAAACGAAAACTGCTTGACGTTCTCTGCCAGAGAATGCGGTCTGCCGTTCAACTTTGATTCGGACATCGGCGGGCAAGGCGGGGCGATCGATGTTGGTTTCAGCTTCGACCCTCTAGCGTCAAGCGCCCTGACACGAATCGAATCGTCAGCCCGGCCGGCTCTCGAACTGCTCGCGTTTGTCGGCTTGCAGCGCTTCCGCCCCAGAGAAATCAAAGGCGAGAATCGGTTCTTGTACACCACCTGGAATCGACCGCTGCCGATTCAAGCTGCAATGCCAGCCGCCTGCGGCGCGGTGCCGAGTGCCGGCGCGAACCGCTACGAATTCCGCCTCTTGTATCGCACGAAGTATTTGAAAAGTTTCCTTCCCGCCATTCCTTTTACAGGAGATTCCGATGAGTGACTTGGCCCAATTCGATCCCTGGCTGACAACCGACAACTTCGCCGCACTGGTAATCCGCGAACACCTCGAACCGGTCGATGGGTCTGACGGGGTGCTCTTTCCGGCGACTTACGCCCCGGCGGAAGACAAAAAAGTGTTTCCAGGCGGCTACAACATCGACCCGCCCGAAGGGGATAAGAACGTCTGCCTCGTCGATAGCGTCGGTTCGCAGGCGAACCGCATCGAGCCCCTCTTCGCCAAACCGGAGTACGCGCACCTCGTTCCGCAAATCACGGTGAAGGCGGGCGAAAAATCGGTGAGTATCCTCGAAGCGGGACACCGTGCCGGGGACGCGCTCGTCCGCTGCACGCCGCTACAGAAGGAGTTGCAGGACGCCTTCAAGGCTGTGCTGAAGGGGAATGCGGAGCCGCTCGCCAGGGTTGCACCGACCTCGCTCGTGTTCGGCGTCTGGGATTCGCGCGATACCCAGGCAAAACTGCCCCGCCTGGTCGCGTCCACGATCCGCGCGTTTGACGTGAAGCGTCTCAAGCGTTCCGCGCAGTTCAATCCTTCAACCGATTACATCGGTGATAAGCTCCTGGAAGAGACGGCAGACAAAAAGCTGAAAGATGCCTATGCCGAGCGCGGCTTCGTCCATGTTCCAGCGACCGGCTCCCACGGCGGCGTGATCGCAACCGGTGGTGTCCGTCGAGATGCAACACTCAGTCTCGCCGCGTTACGTCTGCTCGCTGTCGGCAGCGATACGGCGAAAACGCTCGCTCTGCGCCGGTACATCCTCGGCCTGTCGCTCGTCGCGTTCACGTCCAATGCTTCGACCTACCTGCGCCAGGGGTGCAACCTCGTGCCGAGCGAGAAGCCCCGCGTCTGCAATTTGGTGCATTCGGATGGCAAACGCGAGGCTCAGACACTCACCGTGACGGATACGTTGAAGTACGCCACCGCCACGGCGAAGGCCTTCGGAGTTGCAGGAGGGAAAGAAGTCACGTTCGATCCCCAGCTGGCCGTGGCGGATATCAAGGGTGAAGGAGCTGCTCAAACGACGCGCACGACACGAGCCCGACGCGGTGCCGCCGCTACTCAAACGCCCGAGGAGGTAAACGGATGAACTCCGTCTTCTGCATCACGATTCGCTTTCTCGATCCCGTGCCGCGCTTTCACGGTCGGGGCGACGATGGTGATCCCGAATGGCCTCCTTCGCCGCTCCGATTGTTCCAGGCGCTGGTAGCTGCGTCCGCGACCCGCTGGCGCGAAAACTTGTTCGAGGAATATGCGCGTCCTGCGTTGCGATGGCTCGAAAAATTTCAACCATCGATCGTCACGCCACAGGTTTCAGCCAAGAGTTTCGGGTATCGAATGTATGTTCCGAACAACTCCGGCGACCTGATGACGGGCGCGTGGGCGCGCGGAAATACGGAAACGAGCATGGCGAAGTTTCGAGTCGAGAAGGACGTTCGCCCCAAGCGCTTGATGGGGGAAGCCGTCCACTACCTCTTTCCCCTTACCGACCCCGACTCTCCGCACCTCCCTGTATTATCCGCCGCCGCTCGCAGTATCACCCACCTCGGCTGGGGTGTAGATATGGTTGCCGGCGATGCCATTGTCCTTTCCGCAGAGGATGCCGCCAAGCTTCCCGGAGAACGCTGGCAACCTAGCGATGGCGCTTCGGCCGATGGTCTGCGCGTGCCGGTCGAGGGGACGCTGAACGACCTTGCCAAGAAACACACGGCATTTCTACAGCGTCTTTCGGACGATGGTTTCAAGCCGGTTCCTCCGCTCTCCACGTTCCGCGTGGTTGGCTACCGGCGTGCCACGGATCCGTCGCCGCGGCCTTTCACCGCGTTTAGCATTCTCAAACCGGATGCCAGCGGAAATGTGTCGTTCAATACGCCGCGACGCTGCCGGGATGTGGCTGCCTGGATTCGACATGCTACCGCCGAAGTATGCGACGGTTGGCCGTTCGGTTCAATCGAAGGATTCGTGCATGGGCATGATGGTCCCGGCAAACCCTTAAAAGGAGAGCAAGCCGACGAGCGGTTCATGTATCTACCGTTGCCGACCATTAACCATGCACTCCATCGGGTCGAATCGATCCGCCGCGTACTCATCACCGCCCCGCCGAGGTTTCAAAATCGCATCGACTGGATTCGGCGACGGTTGCCGGGACACGAACTCCAATCCCTCGACGGCGAAATCGTCGGCTTGCTCAACATCCTGCCAACCTCCGATTGGGTGCTCAAGCAGTACATCGGCCAAGCGCGTGACTGGTCCACTGTCACGCCCGTCATCTGGCCGGGTCACGATGACCGCGATGCCGCGAAGGCGGAAGGGCTGTTGCGGAAAGCGTTTCTCCAGGCCGGGCTTTCGTCAGAAACGGTCGATACCATCGAAGAGCTGGAATGGCGACCCGTCGGCTTCCGTGCGGGATTGGACCTGGCCCAGCGCTATCTTCGGTCTGAGAAACTCAGCGGGCGACAATACCACGTCCGCGTCCGTTTCGCGCACCCAATCCAGGGGCCGCTGGCGATCGGTGCCGGCCGCTACCGCGGGCTTGGCCTGTTCGCGGCGGAGCACTGATTCCTCGGCGGCTATCCAAGAATAACGTCCAACACTCCGCGGTCCTTTCCTCGGCGGCAGCACTGCACAACCGGGCGCGAGTCGCCCGCCACTATTGTGCCGCCGGGGAGAGACTACCGCGCACGGATACGTTGTGGGGAGTCCAATTCCGGGAAAAATCGAGTCCTCGCGCAGTTCCGCCGGAGATCCAGACGGTGCGTGGGCGTGGCGGACATGCGCGGCACTAGTCACAGAATCATAAATTGCACGGACTTACGTTGACAAGTATGTCCGCCAAGCATGGCGGACCTACTTGGTGTGTGGCGGAGATAGTGCCCACACACGAGCGGCAGAGTCGTGAAGTGAAGGCAGCGGAATGCCGACGATGCTGGCCCGCAATCCCGAGACAGCGGTTTCTGGGCAAAGCCTCCGAGTTCCCGCCGGCGGTAGCCGCTTGCGAGGTGGTGGGGGGATATGTTACCTTGCACCCATGGAAATCAAGTGGACCGACGTTGAACCCGAAACCGGCAAGCGGCGCTACGTCTTCGCCGAGCGCTTCGCGCGCGAATGGAGCTTCAAGTTCAAGCTGGAGCGACGCGGCGACTGGACGCTCGGTCTGGAGGCGACGCGCGAAATGTGGGAACGGGTTCTCGACGTCCTCCAACGCCGCTATCGCCGCCGGCAGGGCGTCACCGACGAAGACGTCGTACAGGTCGAGCGCATCCTCAAGGCCATGCCGGTGCCGCGCGAGGTGGAGTAACGAGAGACCGCCCCCATGCCGTTCGCCGAATCGATCTTTCTGAAGCTGGTTTTGCCGAACCCGACGGTGTGGTTCTACTTTTCCGCGCTCCTGGCCGTCGCGCTGTTCGTCAAATTCGCGCGGTTGCTCAGCGTCCGCAACCTCGACATTCTGACGCTGTTCCTGTTCATGCCCGGCCTGCTGCTGCTGACCGAGTCGAATAGCGAAAACCGCTGGGGTTTCGTCTGGCTGCTCGGAGCGTCCGGCTACTTTCTGGCCCGCTGCCTGTTCGACCTCGGCCTGTCGCGGCGGCCGGTGCTCAGCCCCAATCTCAGCATCGGCGGCCTATTCTGCCTGATCGGCACGCTCTTCGTCAGCCTGATGGCCGTGCCGCTGGACTCGCCGCGCAACAAGTCGTCGGACCAGGCGGACCCGCCCACGCCGTCGTCTCTCGACAAGGCCATCACGCCGGTAGGCGAGAAGATCGCCCTCAGCACGCGCGGTGACAGCTACGACCTGGACCTGATCGTCAAGCGCACGCTGGCCCTGCTTTGCCACCTGGCCATCGTCGTCGGGCTGGTGCTGATCGGCGGGAAAATCTTTCAGGACAGGCAGGCCGGCGCGGCCGCGGCGGTGATGTACCTGCTCTTGCCGTACTCGTTCCTGCTGCTGCCGCACACGCCGCTGGAAACGGTGCTGAAGGCCGGCCGCTGGGACCACTCGTGGCCGATGGCCTGGATGATCTGGACCGTACTCGCTTACCGCCGTCCGGCCGTGGCCGGGGCGCTCCTGGGCGTCGCGGCCGGTTCCGCCTTCTTCCCGGTACTGGTGGTGCCGGTCTGGCTCAGCTTCTACTGGCGGCGCGGGGCGCTGCGCTTCGCCCTGTCGTTCCTGCTCGCCGCCGGCCTGTGCCTCGGCCTGCTCGGCCTGGCGATCTGGCTCAACGGCGGCACGTTCTTCTCCATCCTGCAATCGCCCTGGAACCAATCGACCTGGCAGCCGTGGAAGGCGCCGCCGGAAGGTGTGCGCAGCGTGTGGTTCGGCGTCCAGAGCGATCGGATCGGCGTTCACTGGTATCGGATGCCGGTGTTCCTCGCCTATCTCGCCTTTGTGGCGACGACCGCGTTCTGGCCGAAGCCGAAAGACCTGGCCCATGTCCTGGCGCTGACGGCGGCGGTGCTGATAGGCATCCAGTTCTGGTACGCCGACCAGGGCGGCGTGTACGTCCTGTGGTATCTGCCGTTCCTGTTGCTGGTCGTGTTCCGTCCCAACCTGACGGCCTGCCAGCCGGCGCTGCCGGTCGAGGACTG
Organism: Gemmatales bacterium; assembly: GCA_038331535.1. GTDB lineage: Bacteria > Planctomycetota > Planctomycetia > Gemmatales > Gemmataceae > JBBQPD01. The sequence continues at coordinate 6,061 of JBBQPD010000137.1, forward strand.
GCTGACGCGCCTCGGCCGCCGGCTCCTGCGCCTCCTGCCCCGCTTGCGCCGACTGCCCGAACCGGCGAAGGCGGCATAAAGCCGCCTTTTTCCGCGCGGGGATCAGCGGTACTATCTTCTCACTGGCGAGCCGGGACGCGGACGCTCCCGGCTCGTCAGAAAAGATCGACCTGGCACGGAGGCAAGCTCATGTCGCATCGACTTCGCACGCTCCTCGGCATTACGATCGTCCTGGCACTGATCGGCGGACCCGTCGGGTATGCGTTCCATGCCCAGGCACAGATGCGCAACTTCCGCGTGGTGCGCGAGGGCGTCCTCTATCGCAGCGGCCAGCTCAGCCTGCCGACGCTGAAGCGCGTCATTCACGACTACGGCATCCGCACCGTGGTCACGCTCCGCGATAGCTACGAAGAAGGCAAGCCGCCGCCGGACCTCGCCGAGGAAGAATACTGCATCGGTCAGGGGCTGCTTCACGTCCGTATTCCGCCGCGCAACTGGGAAGGCCCGGACGGCGTCGCGCCAGTCGATGAGGGCGTGCGCACCTTTCTGAAGGTGATGGCCGACCCGAACAACCACCCGGTGCTCGTCCACTGCTTCGCAGGCATCCATCGCACCGGCGGCTACTGCGCGGTCTTCCGGATGGAGTGCGACGGCTGGCCGAATCAACAGGCAATCGACGAGATGATCGCCTGCGGCTACTACAATCTCCACGACGACTGGGACATTCTCGGCTACATGGAACACTACCAACCGGGCCGGCTATCGGGTCCGGCGCCGGCGCCGAAGCCGGTCGAAAAGAAGAAGCCGGTCCGCAAGAAGGCGTCGGGACACCCGGCGGACCACGACTGAGGCCGGCCCGCGGCTTGCCGTTTCGCGAAACAGCAAGACGCGGGCGAATCGAATGACACTTCCAGGAGCTTGCACCCGTGGCCGAACCTCTCCGCTGTACGCCGCCCGAAACCATTCTCGCCGGCTGGGACTTCAGCACCGGCGCCGTCAAATGCCTGGCCTTCGACCTCGACGGCAACACGCTCGCCGAGGTGCGCTTGCCGACCGACCTCTGGACCGCCGGCGGCGTCTCCGAGCTAAACCTCATGCAGCTGGAAGGCCAGGCCCGCGCTAGTACGCGCGGCCTCGCCAATCGACTGCGCGAACTGGGTCGGCTGACGGACTGGGCGGCGGGCGGCATCTCGGCGACGCATCACACCGCCGGTCGTATCGACTCCGACCGCGTTCAGGTGCGCCGGGCCATCTGCTGGAACGATCACAGCCTCGCCGCCTATCACGCCAAAGGTTTGCAGCGCCTCGGCGGTGACGGACGCGTCCGCGAGCTGATCGGCGGGCCGTGGGCCATCCGCTACACGCTCAGTCATCTCGTCAAGGATGAAGAACACCTCTCCGCTGCCGACTGGAAACGGACGTTTCGCATGCTGCCACACGGTTCGCTGGCGGCCGGCTATCTGACCGGCAACTTCGACACGGCCAGCGTTTCCGCCGCCGCCTCGACGGGCATGATGGACCTGCGCACCAATCAGTGGTGCCGGCCAATGCTCGACGCCGTCGCCAATCCAGAGTATCGCGAGTTGGCCTGGGCGCAATTGCCGAAGATCGTCGCCCAGAGCGAGCCGGTTGGCTCGCTCTCAGCTTCGGTAGCGGTAGAACTGGGCCTCGATCCCACGCGGGCGCCGCTGGTGTTCCCAACCTCGGACGACCAGCAGGCCGGACTAATCGGCGGCGGCGCGGTCGAAGCGGGCCAGGTGGCGGTGGTGCTGGGCAACTCGGCTGTCGTCAACGCTTCGTCCGCGACCTTGCCGCAGTCTGGCTCGCTGGACGCGATGCGCCTGAACTGGGGGCCGTACCTCTGGATGCGCTGCTACAACAACGGCGCCCAGTTTCTCGACCGCGTCGTCGGCGACAAACCGGACTGGGAAAGTCTGGAACGCGCCGCCCGCGCCTGTCCGGCCGGTTGCGACGGGACGGCCGTGCTGCCGTTCGCATCGCCGGAGCCATCGCTGGGGGTGAGCGCTCCGCGCGTGCAGTGGTTTGAATCGGAGCCGGGCGTGGGCGGCACCAAATATCGGGCGGCGCTGGAGGCGCTGGCTTATCTCATCGCCCTGGGCGTGCGCGAACACGAGGCGGCGGGGCAGAGGGTGACGCGCATTTCGGTGTCGGGAGGCATCGCGCGCAGCGACCTGATGTGCGAGGTGCTGGCGACGGTGCTGGACCGGCCGCTCGAGCGCTTACAGTCATTCGAGGGGCCGGCGCTGGGCGCCGCCGTGACGGCGCTGGCGGCGCTGGAGACCTACCGGCGTCAGCAAGCCGGCATCACGGCGCCGTTCACCGTCGCCGACGCCGTGGCGAAGATGGTGAAGTTTCGCCCCTCGGTCCAACCAAATCCGGCGTGGCGCGCGGCATATCGCGCGGGGCTGCACCAGTTCGAGCAGCGGCTGAAGGCGTGAGCGCACGGCCGCCTCCTGCTAGAATGAGGTGGTCGCCCTGAGAGGAGGAGTCGTCATGGAGATTCCCGTTCTGGTCGAATCGGCGAACAACAACGGCTACCGCGCGCGCAGCGGCGAACCGCTGGTTCTCGAAGCGCACGGCGCGACGGAAGACGAGGCGGTGGCCAACTTGAAGACGTTGCTTGCGGCGCGGATGGTCGCTGGCACCAAGATCGTAGCTGTCGAGGTTCCTGGTACCGCCGAACACGCATGGCTGAAACTCGCGGGCATTTACGACCCCGAAGATCCGATGGTCAAACAGTGGATGCAAAACATGGCCGATTATCGTAGGGAGATCGACGAGGATCCCGACGCGTTATGAGCCTTTACATCCTCGACACCGACATGTTGACCTTGTACGAGAACAAGCATCCGGTCGTTCTTCAACGAGTGCTAGGTGTACCTCCGCCCGATCTGGCGGTCACCATCATCACCGTCGAGGAACAATTGCGCGGCTGGTTCACGAACGTTCGACAGGCGAAGCGACCCGCGGACCTGGCGAATGCGTACGATCGTTTTACCTCGGCCGTTCAAGAGATTAAAGTCTTGCAGATCATTTCGTTTTCTCTGAACTGCGTTCATCGTTTCAACGCTCTCCTGGCCCTGAAACTCAATATCAGCAAGATGGACCTGCGCATCGCCGCCATCGCCCTGGAACACGGCGCGATTGTCGTCACGCGCAACGTCCGAGATTTTGGGCGTGTGCCCAACCTCACCATTGAAGATTGGTCTTTATAACGCGGCAGTCGAACATGGGGTCGAGACAAACGCGGCCTGTGGACACCGCCTGGACGTGGCTCGGTCTCGGATTGACGGCGCTGTTTTCGGTCGGCCTGCTCGTGTTGGAAGCGCGGCCGGTAAGCTTCGTCCCCGGCCCGTCCGACTTTGGCCGTGCGTTTGTCGCCGCGGCGCTGCTGCTCGCCGTGGCCGTGCGAGCCTGGGCCGACCAGTGCCGCGGCGAATCGGTGCGGCTGACCATTGCGTTTGCCGTCGCCGCTGCCGGGTTGACCGCCATCCATTGGTTCATGGTGGACGTCTGGCATGAGAATTGGCAGCGGGAGTTATACCTTGGCATTCTCAATCACACGTCCGACGCCCCGCACAACTTCCGGCCGCTGCCCTATGGATTCGTGCGGCTACTCGAAAGACTCACCGGCGACTGGTGGTTCTCCTGCGTCGCCTATCGCTGGTTCTTCACGTTCTGGTTCATCTGGGCGGCGTACCGACTGGCACGGATGGTTCACGAGTGCCGCCGTGCTCTGCTCACGTTGCTGCCACTTGCAGTGCTCTATCCGCTGTCCATCGCCTATTACTACGGCCAGCTCACCGACCCGATGAGCCATGCGTTTCTGGTGCTCGCCGTGATTTATGTGGCAGAGGACCAGCCGCTGGCGCTGGCGGCAGCGCTGGCGCTGGGCGTCATGGCGAAGGAGACGGCGGTACTGGTGGTGCCGGCGTACTTCGCCTATTACTGGCGGCGCGGCTGGCGGACGTGGACGACGACGGTGGGATTGGGCACGGCGTGCGTGGCGGCGTATCTCGCCGTGCGACTGCCGGCTGGCTGGCTGGAGGCGCGCAACAACATCAACGGCCTCGGCGGCCTGATGATCGGCACCAATCTC